>NZ_JAERVL010000025.1 GCF_016745835.1 Caldalkalibacillus salinus
TTTTATTGAAAAGATGCTTACACAAAATATTTTACGTCATCATGGTTTTTACTCTTAGGATAACTAAGCCCTTGTTTAGTTTTATCCTTACCCTTATTAGCTTTACTAATCCCGCAATTATGCACCCATATCCCAAGGTTAGACACGTAGTAAGTATGGAAGTCTGCTACTTCAAAATTGTAGACCGTTGTTTTTCTCTGTTCAACCTCATGGACGCATTAGGGTCTCTTAGCGTTGCGATGTCGTCACCAATTGCATAAGCTACCTTCGGGGATCGCCAATCAACTGTTCATTAGCGTCATACTGGTAGCTCGTTACGCCATTACTTTAGAAGAAAAACAGGACTATAGTCTCGTTTCCCTCACTTAAACAACTTCCTTATCCCTTTTCCAGCTGCTCGACCTACAACACGGCGTCCTGCTCTCTTTGCCATTTTCTTAGAGCTTCCGGATTTCACAGCTTGGATGTCTCCTAAAATTTTGGCCATTTTATATAAAAAAGATCTGAACTTATGAATACGCAAAGCTACTCCCTCCTTTTTATTTCTCTCACTACCTTTCGTTGCCCTCATATAGTTGTAGCCATCGATGTAACTGGGCTTTGAATTTTTCTCTAGCATCTTGAGGTTCTAAAATCTCTGCTTCAGGTCCATATTGGGATATCCATTGTAGGAATTCTTGTTCATGATTAATCGTCACCTCAAATAAGAGACCACCGTCAGGTAAGTCTTTCAATCGTGGGCGTACAAATAACTCCTCTTCCTTAATGTAGCGCGCGATTTTTGGGCTGAATTTCACCTTAAAGCGTATGTTACGCTCACCTTTAATAATAGACCATGTATGCTTCAGGTATGTGTTAATATTGAAGTCGTTTTTTTCAAACCTATCTTTTGTGATCGTCACATCTAAGAAGCGACTCATACGGAATGTACGGATGTTTTTCTTTTCATGGCAGTAACCGATAAGATAGAATCGACGTTCTCGCGGAATGAGGTGATAGGGGTCTATCTTTCGCTCTGTGGTTTGATTCCTGCTCTGAGTATGATATACGGCCTTAATGGTATGCTGAGATAGAATCGCCTGAATCACAGGAGATAAAAAGTTGGTCCTTTCTTCCTTCCAGGCTGCCGTCCCTGTTTGGATGACATTGATAATACTATCGACCATATCCTCTTTTTGCTGCTTGCCTTTATGATAACTCGCCATGACTTTTTCATAGGCTGAGTAAAAGTCTTTTGGTAGCAGTTCCCCAGACGACTCTAGCAGGCTGGGTAGCATTGTGAATGCGGTGTGTTCTGCTTCAGTCCAATCGATAGGGTACATCGAGAAGCGATTTAAGAATCGATATCCCTTGCCATGCCCCTCACTCACGGTGATTGGAACATTGGCTGAACTGAGCGTATTCATATCTCTATAAATGGTGCGGTCGGTGGTTTCACAGCGTTCTGCTAACTCCCTTGCTGTTATACCGGGTCTGGTTTGTATGAGGGTAATAATACGAATCAGACGTACAAGTTTTTCAGACAAAGGTATCGCCCCCTTTATTGCTCTCATTTTTTATTGTCAGGTTGATCATTTCACTGTTCATTCATTTGTAAAGCAGCTTGTAAATTAAAAGCAACGTTGACAAACTTCTGTGTTCTTAAGTCAATTCCTGTCAAAATGACGATAATAGACGTATTGTAAGGCTATTTACAACTTTAGTTTTAAATCCCTTAACCACTAGGTATGTGAGGTCAAGCAACTTATCTTTTGACCTTTATCACAATGCACCCTCACACATGCGCCTTCATCCCACCTTTCTAATCCAAAAAAACACCTTTCATGGTTGTTCTGACATCGTTGCACTATATTCAAGTATCTAGAGGATAACAACGGGGCGTGAATGCAGGTTGTCAGCAAATACATGTTCTATGGGACAGGACAAACAAAAAAAGCCGCTTGTCAGATCCATTGGATCAGTGCGACTTGGTAAGGTTTATGCTTCATGGATTATTGTTGTATGGTTTAACGTTATATGGCTAAGTGGTTAAGTTATGTCGTTATCTAGGTTAAGTAGCGTGTGTGGTTATGTAGCTTATGAGGCTAGGTCATTATGTCGTTTTTGTCATGAGGGTACCTAGCTTAACCTAAGTTAGCGCAAAACACGCTTTGGTATGCTTGATTGTGTTTCTTTTTACATTATCCTCGCTCACGTTTTTTAATCTGGATAGGGTCTTTATCATAGCGTGTAAGAACACAGGGGTGGTGCGCTGTCCTGTAAATGGGCCTTCGAACGGCCAGGGGCCATCCGTCTCAATCAGTAACTGCGCCATCGGCACCTTTCTGGCAAGGTGCTGGTCACGTGTCCGATAACATACTTCAGGCGTAACAGACACGTAGTAACCCGCTTCGATAATACCCTGTACCACTTTTTCTGGGGCTTTTAGCCAGTGGAAGTGCGCTTTCTTAATATCCATGTCTGTAAGTGATGCGTACACGAGCGCTGCCTTATCATGTACGGCATGAAGAGCAACGGGTAAGTTCTGTTCCTTGGCGACGGCCAAGCAGTCGGTTAAGAATGTCCGATACACTGTTAATGTATGAGGTAACGTATCTAAAGTATAGTGAGGGAGTCCTATTTCACCAATAGCGACGATCCGCTCCCGTTCTTTGGTCACTAGCGTCTGCCATTCGAGAAAGTCCGCTGTGGGAGGGAGCGGATGTTCAGGATGAAAACCGGCTGCAGCATGGACAAAACCAGGGAATCTGCTCTGTAGCTCCAATGTTTGGTATAAAGAGGCGAGATCATTTGAAACTGCAACCACACCTGTGATCCCCTGTGACTGCCATTCCTCGATGTCCGTAGGTAGTTGCTCATAATGATACTGGTCTAAATGAATATGGGCATCAATCATAAGGTACAATGCCTCCTTTTAAAAACACATAGGCTAATCAAGCAAGTGGTATACGTACCATCCTTACTTCATGTCGCTTAATCTATTAACAATTGATACACCTTCCTCGGTCGCCCCCGGTGACCCGGTTGTTCTTCCCCTGTGACCTTAACCAAACCAACCTTCTCCATCTCCCTTAGGATTCTTCGGGCGTTACGCTCCGTTCCTTTGAGCCACTGTGATAGTTCATGGGCTGTGATCGTATCCTGACCGTAACGACGGGCGAAGGTTTCAATTTTGGACACCACGCTGGGACCGATATGGGCGTCCTTAACCTTCTTTTCCCACCTGCTCCCCAGACCGCGCTGTTGATAGGAGACGAGATCCTCCTGTAAATACTCGGTTACTTCCTTATCTTCATTGACGCTAACCACCACTGGCGTGTCGTACTGACGACCATATTGGAGTGCCGTCCGAACGTTTTGTTCAGCCTGTAAAGCGGTTAAACCGTAACCGATGCCCATACGCACGTGGAGCTTACTCTGGACATGGGCTTCTTCTAAAAAGTGATACGGTGGATAGTCCTCTAAGTGGTCATCAAGTTCGCCCCGTGTTGTGTATATAAAATGTAAACCGTCACCCACCTGGATAAAGGAACCCTGCACGATCTCGGCATAGTCTAATAGGAGTTGTTTGAGGTCAAGCTCTTGATGTTTCATTTTATATGAATAAAAGCGTTCTTCCATTTCACTTGGCGAAGAGAAAAGGACTTCGACCCCTATTATGGCGATTTGAGCCTTTTTGTACCATGTAGTCTGTCCGCGCTCCTTGAGCATGTCGAGTACCTGCTGTATGACGAGTCTAGACGGCACCACACGATAACAAGGGATACCTGAGCGCTGTAGCGCTTGGTACACCTCTTGAATACATGTCAAAGCCACGTCTATCTTACCTGCTTTATATTTTTCGGTGTGAAAACGGATGATGTCTTCTGCAGGCAAGTAGCCTGTATACGGATACGTGTAGAACGTGAGGGGCTGAATTTGCATGTCTGTTTGCACAGCGTGAATTTCCGCTTCCTGAATAGTATCTAAGCTGACACGGTGCAGACATTCGCCCTTATCATAGACGGCTTGAAGCAGTGTTCCTAGTAAACTTGAACCGTATAGATGAGGATAATACGCCTCCTCCTCTCGTATTAAAGCCTTCTCCCGTGCAAAATAATAAGGCGCCTGACCTGAGAAAAACCATTGGTCTACATGGTCACGGTGTGCTTGAATAATCTGTTCAGTCTCTTCAGTTCGTTGATAAGGGAGTGGCAGGACTTGTATATGGTCGATGTCTTGGGCAAACGCTGAGATTCGTCGTACAGAATCCTCAGGCCCAACGATTCCTAGACGGATGTTCACGTGCGATCACTCGTTTCCTGACGAAGATAAGCGGCGATAATCTGAGCACCCATATTAAGATCCTCGAGGGAAGCATGTTCCTCTGGATGGTGACTCAAACCGTCTTCACACGGAATGAATAGCATACTCGATGGCCATTTGTGAGCCATGTTCATAGCGTCATGCCCAGCCCCACTTTCAAGGACGTAAGGCTTATACCCTAACGCTTCTCCTTGAGCTTTTAGACGATCGGCGACGTCAGTCGACAGACGCACGGAGGGATTATGGACCAGGGTATCAATCTTCATACGAACATGATGCGCTGGTTCGAGTTGCTCACATTTCTGAGTTATTAGCGCGACCATCTGCTCTTTCAACTGGTCGTCTACACTACGGATGTCCACACCGAGTTCGACCCAGCCGGGTACGGCCGTCATAGCGTTTGGCTGTAAGTCTAGCGTGCTCGCTGTCGCCACCAAGGGTGTGGCATGCTCTTCCGAGAGCGCGCGTGCTTGCTCTGAGATAAATGAAATTAAGGGGGCGACAGCTACTAAGGCATCCTGTCTTCTATCCATCGGGGTTGTGCCTGTATGCGCCGTCTTACCTTCTACCTGGATCTTCAAACGAATGGGACAAGCGATGGCTGTCACCACACCGAAATCTGCACCAGCCTCCTCAATTCGCGTGCCTTGTTCGATATGCAATTCAATAAAACGAGACAGGTCCTCAGATGAACGCTCAGCCTCTTGGATATGTTCCCAAGACAAGCCGCTAGTTTCTACAGCCTCTCTTATGGAGGTCCCCTCTTGGTCCGTGACATGCTGAATCTCTTCTACAGGTAAGTTTCCAGCCATCGCTTTACTGCCTATAGTGGAGATGCCAAACCTTGATGACTCTTCAGAGGCGAAACAGATGACTTCTATGGGCTTGGAAGGGGCATAACCGTCATCTTGTAGTTGTTTGATGGCCCCCAGGGCGCATAATACACCGGCGACCCCGTCATAGCCTCCCCCGTTTTTTACCGTATCGACGTGTGAACCGGTAGCCACAGCCGGTTTCATGCGCGCGTCTCCCTCTGTAGGTTCCCAGCGGGCGATAAGGTTCCCAGCTTGATCCCTGCGGACTTGTAGGCCTAGTGCCTGAGCCATCCGTTTAAAAACGGCCATTGATTGTGCTTCCTCTGGGGTATACCCCAAGCGGTTAAACCCATTCGGTTGCGTCATCGTGTCAACCAGATTCAAGGCTTTTAAATGCTCGTCTAACCACTGCAATAAGACTTCATTATCTGCTGTATGTTTGTGATGGGGTGTGCTCATGGGTTATTCCTCCGATGTACTAAGTTGATAAGCGACCGTTCTTCCCAACGCTTCAACAGCGACAGCAAGAACATCTTCATCATAATCGAACTGCGGATGATGGTGTCCGGCAGGTAATGGCGTCCCGAAGACCATGTAAGTCGCTTGTCCTCCTTGGTCCTGGACACGGTTCATCATGTACGTCACATCCTCTGAACCCCCTGCGTGGATATGAGGGGCTACGTGTTGGATATGCTCACTTGAAGCACAAGCTTGCTCTACAACAGAGATCCATGCTTGATCACTTTCTGTCCCGATCCCTTCACCGACAATATCAATCTCCACATCGACGTCATACAAACGAGCCGTCGCTTGAATGATGCGCTGTGCCTCTTGGACCATGTATTGATTGAGCGCTGTCGTTTCCCCTCGTGTTTCTAGCTGAATCTTACCGAAGTCAGCGATGATATTGCGCCCACTCCCCGCTTCAAGGGTCCCAACATTAATACGTGTGGCTCCTTCTGAGTGTCGCGTAATGCCTTGCAAGTGAAGGGCCGTAGCGGCTGCCGCTAAGAGTGCGTTCTTTCCCTGCTCAGGTGCAAAGCCAGCGTGAGCCGACGTACCATGGAACAGGACATTCATTTTCGTTGTCGCGAGGAAGCCTGATGTGGTGGCCACGACATGACCGACAGGGAGCGACTGTATCCCAATATGGCCAGAGAGGAAATAATCCACATCATCTAACCAACCTTTCTCAACCATCGCTTTCGCCCCCCGACTGCCTTCCTCCGCGGGTTGGAAAAGCAAGGTGAATCGACCATCTAACTCATCCTTCATCCGCTTTATCCAGTGAGCCAATCCTAAGCCGATCGTGGCATGACCGTCGTGACCACAAGCGTGCATCTCTCCCTCGTGACGGGATCGAAAGCCATGTTGCTGTGGTAGATGGCTGTCTTCCTGAGATTCTAAAATCGGTAGCGCGTCGATATCGAAGCGAAAAGCAAAATGGGGTCCAGGTCGACCCGTATCCCACTGAGCCACAAGTCCAGTGTGACCCCCTTGCATTTTCTCTACCCACGCTTCAGGCACCCCTTCTTCTACGGCACGCTGTTCGCAGGTATGAAGTTCCTCTTCTGTAGGTACCCCCATTCTCTCTTCACTCACGAGGACATCCTTACCCACAGTGATGTCAAAGCCCAGAGGCTTTAAAATTTGCGCTATGTGATACGTTGTACGGTATTCGGTCCAGCCGAGCTCTGGATGCTGGTGGAAGTCCCTTCTCCATTCTGTCAGCTGTGGTCGTAAACGTGCTAAGAAGTCTGCCCAAAACCGTTTATCCATCGTTATTTCGCCAGCTCCCATTTTTCTATCTCTCCTTCTTTGTCTTCCTTTTCTTCTTTCTCTTCTTTATCTTCTTTTTCTAAAGCGTATAAGGTATCGACAGCCGTCTGGGCCATCAGTGACATGCCAACGGGTAACGCCTCTTCATCTAGTCTAAACTGGGCGTCATGCAAAGGTTTTTGTTGCTCAACCCCGGGCAGGGCGGTCCCCAACCAGAAGAAAGCCCCCGGATACTTCATTAGAAAACGACTAAAGTCTTCTCCGCCTAAGCTAGGCTGAACAGCCGGTGTAGAGGCAGGGCCGAGCATGTTCTGTGCTGTTTGTTGCACTTGGTTGGCCCATCGTGGTGTGTTTATCGTGGCTGCATATCCCTGCCAATAATCAATATGGGCCACGGCTCCCATAGCAGCCGCCCCCTGTGTGACAACAGCGTGAAATCGCTCTTTCATCAATTGCCTTGTTTCCGGCTGGAATGTACGTATTGTACCTTCAAAGGTGACTTTATCGGCGATGACATTATATCGGCTGCCACCTTCAATCCTCCCTACGGTAAGAACGGCCGCATCAAGTGGATCAATATTACGGCTCACAATCGTTTGAAGATTACTAATGACCGTGTGCGCCACCATAATGGCGTCAGTCGTTTGATGAGGCATACTCGCATGCCCGCCAGCGCCTTCAATGACGACTTTAAAACGATCTGATGCCCCCATCATGGCACCCGCTCGGACACCGATTTGACCCACGGGAAGGTCTGGCCACACGTGCTGACCAAAAATGACGTCAGGCTCATACTGTTCAAAGACACCGTCTGCCATCATAGGCTCAGATCCCCCGACAGGTGCATTTTCTTCTGCCGGTTGAAAGACGAGTAGAACACGTCCAGGAAGCTCATCTTTTACTTCATTTAATACAGCGCCAACCCCCACTAGCATGGCGGTATGAGCATCGTGCCCACAAGCATGCATACGACCTTTAACCTTGGACACGTAGGGATGATCGTTCTCTTCTTGTATCGGTAAAGCATCGATATCCGCTCGAAGGGCGACCGTTTTCCCTGGTCTGCCACCTTCAATCACCCCTAGTACGCCTGTTTTGGCGTAACCGGTCGTATAAGGAATACCGAGGGATTGTAATTTTTCTTGAATCTTGCGTGAAGTCTGCCATTCTTCTCCACTCAATTCCGGATACTGATGGAGAGTACGTCTTAATGAGATCATATCCGCAGTATACTTTTCTGTCAGTTGTTTGATCGAAGGTTTCATGTTCTCTTTTCTCCTCTTTTCCGTCCTTGATGTTTTGAAGGGATATACAACCATGAGCAAGACATTCCTTCTTACAGAACACCTTGCTCACAGTTTAATGATGCATGTGGCCTTTTACATGTACATCGTCACGCCTGGTCCGATCGGTAATCCTAGCAGCGTCCAAGCGATAAACATCACGACCCAAACGCCTAAGAGGCATAACGTGTACGGTAACATGAGGGAAAACAACGTGCCAAACCCTGCCTCTTCATCGTACTCCTTCATAAAGGCTAATACAATTAATATATACGGGTTTAACGGTGTAATAATGTTCGTTGTGGAATCACCTAAACGATAGGCGAGTTGGACGAACGCTGGATGATAATCGAGTATCATGAACATCGGAATAAAAATAGGAGCCATCAACGCCCACTGTGCTGAACCACTGAAAATAAATAGATTCAAGATGGCGGTTAGAAACGTAAAACCGACGATGACGTATACCCCTTCCATATTCATATTATCTAAGAAAGCGGCACCGTTCACGGCGATCCAAATGCCCAGATTACTCCAATTAAAGTAAGCGATAAACTGTGCGGCAGCAAAAATCAAAACGATATAACCGGACATATCTTTCATTGCCTCTCCCATGAATTGAGGGATGTCTTTTGTCCCTTTGATTTTTCCTGTCGTCAGACCGTATGCAACCGCAACGGTAATGAAGAAAAATAGAATAATAGGAATAATGCCAGATAGAAACGGCGAAGGCACGAGTCCCCCATCTTCATTACGAAGTGGTGCCCCACTCGGAATGACCACAAGTGCCACAAGTCCTAGGTAAACGAGACCTGCGATAAGCGCGTTGCGTAAACCACGGTTTTCTGTCGCTGTAATTTCCTCTACCTTTCTCTCTGCTTTTCCTTGGTAGGTTCCTAGTTTCGGTTCTATGATTTTTTCTGTGACGAGAGCACCGACAATCATGAGCATAGGCACGGAGAAAATCATGAAGTACCAGTTATCTACCGGTGTGATTTCCATAGTTTCATTAATCGTCTGGGCCACTTCTGTGGAGATACCAGATAACAAGGCATCTGTACCAGCGATAAAGATATTGGCTGTAAAGCCTGCCCCTGCTCCGGCAAATCCAGCTGCCATACCTGCTAGCGGATGCCTACCTAAAGCATGGAACACCATCGCCGCTAATGGAGGCACGATTACAAGTGCCGCATCAGATGCTAGGTTCCCGATGACTCCCGCAAATAATACGGCATAAGTCACTAATTTCGGCGGCGCGTTAAGGATACTCTTACGCATAAAGGTTTGGATTAAGTCTACCTTTTGGGCTAGCCCAATCCCTAACATCATAGCCAATACTAGTCCTAACGGTTTAAATCCTGTAAAGTTATCCAGCATAGAAGAGATCATATAGTTAAGCCCTTCACCAGATATCAGTCCCTTAATGGGCATATCTTCGCCTGTACCCGGATGTACAACGCTTACACCAAAGGCACTCGCAATCGTCGACATGACGATAACGGCTACCGCTAAGTATACAAACAGGATAAATGGATGCGGTAGTTTGTTCCCGATCTTCTCTACAACATCGAGGAAACGCATGAAGGCTCCTCTTTTCATCGGATCAAGTTCTTGATCATTTAGGATTGGTCCACCCATCTACTTTCACCTTCCCTTTGTGTTTTTAAGGAATATGTCCTTATTTATTCCGAATTATATCATGTTAATGGCTAAAATGTGTATAAATATTTAAAAAAATGTGTGAGATATTCTGACTTCGAGGCATTATTCTTTATATTTATGCGCTAAATGCGTGTTATACGTTTTTAAGGTGAAATATGCCAAAGTTAAAGTAAGTGCATGTTAAGCAAATTAATGATAAATCTTGCTTGCCTCATCATTTTTGCATCCTAAGTGAGACCTCTTCGTCAAAGCTTCTGCAACCGTTGTCAAAAAAGATTTGTAGTGCTACTATGTTAGAAGATATATGTGAGTATGATGCGAGATGGTGAAAATGACATGTTTGTTTTTTTGAGAGATTTTGTTTAGGGAGATATGTTCCACACTGTAGTGAGGAGTGAAAATTGTGGGAAACAGCGCTTATATCAGATTGGTAGACGCTTCGACTGCTCAAAAGGTAACCTTACAAGAAGTGAAAGATAAGATGCAACGTTATGTTGACATGACAACTAAAACGGGGCAACAACTCAGCTGGGGATATGCGGATGCAGCCTTCCCCTATACGATTGAGGAAAAGCCTGAGGGGAAGGATCAATGGTTTTACCTCAAAGGAAAGGACGACAGATTATATAAGTATGTCGTCATAGGTGTGGGATCAGAATCACTACCCGAAGAAGAGGACAAAGAACAGCACTACATACAAGTCGTACTCCCAGAAGGCGCTACCCATGGCGACAAAGGGAAAGCGAATGAATTTTGTAAGTATTTAGCCAAAGCGTTTAAAGCGAAATTAGACCTTTTCAATGGGCGTACGATGTATTATTACCCTCGTAAACCCTAATAGTTGAACCTAACCTATTTTGTTCTAAGCCTAACCGCTTAGACCTCTAGATCAAACCTCTCGCACCCTCCTAGGGTGCTTTTTTTCGTTTTCCCTCACCATAGATATGATTGACAAATATTTTCACTTCTCATTCCTCTTTTTTTTGCATATAATAAGAACATACATTCCTAGAACTTGCGTTCGTTACTTACAAGTTCATCTCTATATCAAGTGGAACAGTACCTTTAAGTCATACAGTGCATTTACATTTAGATCATACAGTGCATTTAGGTCATTCAGTACACCAAGTCATTCAGTTAAAGGGAACAAACGGAGGAGGCTCACCATGTCAACCAACAAGAAAAAAGAACGCGTTATTTTCCTCACAGATATGCAATCCTTTTACGTCAGTGTAGAAAAATCGTGTCGCCCTGAACTGAGGGACCGTCCCGTCGTTGTCGCCGGGGACCCTGAAAGACGTAGTGGTATTATTCTCGCTGCTTGTCCTCTAGCCAAAAAATGGGGAGTCACAACAGCCGAGGCGTTATGGCAAGCAGAACAAAAATGTCCCAACCTTGTCGTGATACGGCCACGGATGCAGACGTATATTGACGTTTCCTTGAAGATCACCACGATTCTCGAGACGTTCACAGATCTTGTAGAAGCATACAGTATCGATGAACAGTTTTTGGACGTGACACATTCCCTTCACCTCTTTGGCACACCGGACCATACGGCCCAACTGCTACAGCAAAGAATTCTAGATGAAACAGGGGTCTACGCAAGAGTGGGAATCGGTCCAAACAAAGTATTAGCGAAGATGGCTTGCGACCAGTTTGCTAAGAAAAATCAAGACGGGATCTTCACCCTAAACGAAAACAATATGAAACAAACGATGTGGTCACTCCCTGTAGGAAAATTATTTGGTATCGGAAGTCGTATGCGGCATCACCTCGAGCGCATGGGAATCCGTACCATCGGACAACTGGCCCAGTATCCTGTTGAGCCGCTGAAAAAAAGATGGGGCATTAATGGGGAAGTGCTGTGGCTGACGGCGAACGGTATAGACACGTCCCCTGTCACCGTCAATACGCACGACGAACAAAAAGCGGTTGGACACCAAATGACACTCCCACGAGACTATGACCATTGGAAGGACATTAAAACAGTCCTGTTGGAATTGTGTGAGGAAGTGGGCCGACGCGCTCGTCTTAAACATTATGTGGGGAGTACCATTACGGTAGGGTGCCGGGGTGCCGACTTCGATTTCCCTACGGGCTTTCACCGTCAAACCAAATTGACCTCTCCTACTAACTACGGCATGGATTTGTTTCGGGTGGCCACAAAGCTTTTCAAGACACATTGGGATGGGAAACCGGTGCGTAAAGTGGGGGTGACCCTAACAGGATTAGAGTCGAGTGAGTGTTACCAGCTCAACTTGTTTGATCCTTTTTTAAAAAAAGAACAGCTGAGTCAAGCGATGGATGCGATCAAGGAAAAGTACGGAGACACCTCCATCCTGCGTGCCGCATCCCTCACATCCTCTGGGCAAGCCATCAGCCGCTCGCAAAAAATCGGAGGCCATTATAAATGACCTCCGACTATCATAAGTTCCGCTTTTTGAAAGGGATTAATCTTGAAACGTATGATTCAGGACTCTACGGACTTGGTCTGGATCGTTAATATGCTTCCAGAATAACTCACCGTAGATGAGTAAGTCTGCGTGTAGGTGTAAGCCACCATCCTCGTCCCCGTTAATGGCGTAGCTCGTTCCTGTGTTACCAACGTAACCGAGTACATCACCACGTGCCACTGACTGCCCCACTTCTAAATGAGCCTCAACCTGTGAAAGGTGGGCATAGCGTATCATCACACCTTGGTCATACTGCACCCAGACTGACATGCCACGTAATTTATCTAGAATATACGCGGGTGTATCGTCAAGTTCATGAGACCAGGATAGTAGCCCTTCACGCTCTTCGCGGGTCATTTCTACATAATCATGGTCGACACGTACCACGGTCCCATCTGCCACGGATTGAACGGGGGTCTGCTGGTCAATCACCCGACCGGAAGTCCCACTGTACCAATCGATCCCTTCATGGTAACCATTACGATAGTCTCGCGGTGCACCTGGCAGGTGTGACGCTCTAGTACTAATCGTCGCGTCCGGTATAGGGTTGGATAAGAATGATAAATAAGCGATGAGATCATCCGGTGACATAGCCGATAAGTCAACAGAAGGCCCTTGAACTTGAGAAAAGGCTTCTTCTACAGATTCATCAATATAGAACGTCAGTTGGGTTGCCTCTGCGTCAGGACTCTGCTCTTCCCCTAGCTCAACGTCCACTTCAAGGCCTTTCTCAAGAAATCCGTAAGGCAAATACACGACGTCATGATCCTCATCAAATATGGCCGTTAATTCGTAAGGTAAATATAGTCCGTTTCGCTCTACGACGGATACCCCTTCAATCCAATGAAAAGGAAGACCGAATAATTCAAGATCTAAAGTTTTATTGATTTTGTCCCATTCCATATGCCCCTGCACCGCTTCTGTGAGCTCAGACGCTGAAATCCATTTCTGTCCATTCATCTCCTGGTAGGAAAGGTCATAAGATTGTCGTTGGTCATCATCTTCTTGCGGGTGCCCCTGCTCGTCTTGACCCTGTTCGCCTTGACCTTGCTCACCTTGATCAGGATCGTCCTCCGTTCCCTCTTGTTCTTGCTGTTCCTCCGCTGGGGGCTCATCTGGGGTTGGAAGGACGTTGTTTCCGTTATAAAATGTATCAAAAATCAAATATCCGATTATACAAATTGAAAGTATACCAATCAAAGTAAAAGTTCCACCGTCACGTAGACGCATCTCCCAATCCTCCTTAACAGCTTGGATCGTATCACTATTGTAACAGAAAAAACCCCTTTATCGGAAGAACGGATAAAGGGGCTGTTCGGTAGGAGACGCTCCTATGGTAAAATATGATAAAAATGGTCTGCTAATCTGCTATCATAATGTATTCACCAATCGTTATAAATTCTTTATCATTGTTTGGGTCTTCCATCTGTAGCTTCAACGTATATTGACCCGCGTCAGACAAACGTAAATTAGCCACACTTAAATTCCCAACAAAGCTACCGTCAAACTGTTCTGTGTCAATCGTGAACGCATTGCCGGTATGTACCACTGTCCCGCTCCCATTTTCCACGACAAAACGCGTTCGCAAATCATCCGAAACAGGTACGCCCGACACTTGGGTTGCCACTTGAAAAGTATTGGTCGTCCCCGCACTAAAGGTAGGGTTGACCTCCAGTGAATTTTGATTCGTACGATTAATGATGGTCATATTGACTATCGGTTTGATTAACTGTGCCACTCGTCTTGACTCATCCCATTCTGTGTAAGAATTGAGCATCTGAGCCGCTTGGGTCAAAGGTACGACCGTTCTACCGTTGACGATAAACGGTGGGACCTCTCCTTGATTTAACATCGTCCCATTCACTTCAACGTCCGTTTTATAGAATTGATCTAAGAACAAATCAAGCGATGCATTTACCCGATCACTAAGTAAGAATAGACTTCCGCACAAAGCGAAGCCACACAAGCTCAATAACCATTTTTTACGGTTCATGTTGAAACCTCCAAGCCGTTTTACTAATTTATACGCGCCATTTCCATTTTTGTTTTGCTAAATGAGTAAAATGGCATAAAAAATCAATATAATCTGCAACCTTTTGTTTGATATGATCGTCTATAATAAATTAGATGCGTAGACTCGGAAAAAGTCACGCTAAAATTTTAAAACGAAAAGGTCATACTACAAATTTCATACTCATTACACATACTCATACTCGTTACATATACTCATCACATATAAAAAAAGACCGGTCATCACCTGACCGATCTGAAGCGAATCCATGTTATACTTCTCTCTTCGCTCTACTTTCTATGAAACGGCTACACGAGCCGTGATTATGACTATCCTCAGCCACCACCAGAACCGCAGCCGCCTGATCCACAGCCACTTCCACCACAGCCCATTTGATCCCAGAACGGGTTACCTGTAGGCACCTTGATTTGTTCAGACACTGAAATGGCTAGGATTTGACTGATTTCATTGAGTAGCTTTTCAAGTTCTTTTTCGGCTTTCTTAAAAGCCACGACCTTATCATGTAGGTCCATTTCACGCTTAACTTCACGCATCTCTTTCTTCACGCGATCATGGTCCGGGTGGTACCGACCAAAGCGCTCAACTTCCTCAAACTCTTCTTTCTTTTTGACGAACTTCTTAATCGTCTTCTGAGCGTCTTCATCTTCATTTAACGCTCTGCGACATCTATGATACTCCATTGCAAGATCAGAACGAGATATCTGGTCCGCTAACTCGTCTGCCTCTGCAACGAAGAGGGACATATCTATTGAGGCTAAGGTACTCAATACTTCCACCTCCTAGCAGTCATTGTATCATGACTGAGGCCAAACAGGAAAGACAAGTTGCATCTTTTTTATGTTAGAAAGCGCATGTTGTCGTCTTTGGTCGTCTTCAATGACCCATTCACCATGGTCCAGGAAACAACGTTTGGGCACAATCTGTTCAGGCGTGCTTTGTGACATTTCAACGTTTAACCATAGCTGGTGTTCCACCGCTTTCTCCACCATTTCACGCTTTGTCTTTTCATGATATTGCGTAAACTGTTTGGTCCACATTTGGGGGAGTTGTTTCCAAGCCGGTATGGCATCGGTCCATTCAGGGACTGTGCTTTCAACCTTCATTGTTTCGTGCTGCCTAGGGGTTAAGCGTAAAGCAGGGGACACCTGCGCCTGGTCTTCATGTTGATGTCCCTGATCTTTATGCAACACACTCACTTGCTTCTCTTGTAACAGTTCTAGTACCCGTTCCTCATGCTCGATCGGCACAGACAAATACTGTGCGCCAACGTCTTGGACCGGGATGTCGGCCTCTAATGCCCATTGTTTCATAGCTTTACGTAATGTCGTATCTTCTATGCGGATTAACGCCACATTCTGGACCACAACCTGTTGCTTTTTCTTTTTCCACTGTTGCAGCTGGTCTTTAAAAGCGTCTGGGACAGGTGTATGTGAAAGTTGTGCGATTTGGTCCAGCCACTCTTGCGGACGTCCTCCTCTTTCTATATCACGTAACACTTTATCCTCACTAAGGGTTAGGACGAGCATTTGATCCCACTGTACAATGTCGCAAAAAGCCGTCAATAACCATATATCCCCCAACTGACTATCCCCTGCACAGAACAACTCTAGGTCAGGTTGAATCCATAAGGTTGTAGGAGCATCCTCCCACCGTTGATTACGCCACACATGCTCACCTGTGTCCGTTACACCACTAACGAGACACCCTGTTTTGACGAGCGGATCAATTAACGCTAGGAGTTTGTCTTGCATGTCCTGGATATGAGGGATTTCGTATTGATCCTCCCACCTTTCCACGAAATCAAGTAACGCAACCCATTCTCCCTGCTCATCTGTACGCAAGTGCTGAAGGAGATCTTTCTGATACCTTTCTAACCAAGCTGTTTGAGGCTTGAACCCGTGCTGCCAATAGGATAAAAATGCCATCTGCATATCACGTGCGCCTCTATGAAGAAGCGTTTTCGCTCGTTGTTGATCATAACTGATATGTGTAGCATGCCAGTTTAAGAGACCCGTTTGTGTCATAAAATCAAGAAGCAAAGCAAGAGCAGGGCTGTATTCCCCCTCTACTTGTCCTTGTAATTGAAATAATTCAAATGTGAGATCTCTCGCTGCCATGTCTGTCATCGTCGTTTGCCACTGTCGTATATAGCGTTTATGAATACTACCTTTCTGTGTGAGAGGGATATGCGCTTCTCTACGCCATTCATCTAACAGGTAGAGGATGTCCTTATATAGAGGAGGGGAGGTCCGCTCTTCTTGTACAACCGGTGGTGTAGCGCCTTGAACCCCATCGTCACTGAACGCGTCTGGATTCACGCTGACTTGAGCTAAATAAATGTCATATAGGCTGGATTCAAGATCGAGGGGCAGTACATACGCCTCCTCCCCCCACTGTCTACGCAATGTATAGATGATCCCCTTCCGGCGTAGACCGGTTAAACCTAGGCGAAAATATGCGGATTTGTGTCCTGTCTTTTCATGTTCAATTTGGCGGTGGGTCAGAAAATCCTGTCCGACCTGAAACATAAAATAGTATAAGACTTGTTTTTCAACTTCGGACAGCTGGTTGTAGAGCGTCTGTAAAACGTCTCTTCGGATTAAGGTGTCCTGTAATAGCTTCCGCGTAGGGTCAGCGGGTGTCGTATGAGAGGTCTCCATATTTTTTGCGGCCACATGGTCATTCAATTGTGCATACTGTATCTCCCTTAGTATCGTCTGACAAACCTCTGGTGAGAGAGAAGGGAGAATATCATTAAGATTCAAATGTTGCAACGTGAGCGTCACCTCCATGTTGTTCCGCCGATGATTGCCATTCTAACCTGTTATAGCGATACCCCTGTTCCATCAAGAACAGCTGCCGTTTAGAAGCATATTCCTGATCTCTGGAGTCCTTGGTTACGATATGATAAAAATAAGCTTCATTGTCCTCTGACTTGGGTCGTAAAATCCGCCCTAAACGCTGGGCTTCTTCCTGTCGAGAGCCGTAGGTCCCTGATATCTGGATGGCAACCGCAGCGTCAGGCAAGTCAATAGCAAAATTGGCAACCTTAGACACGGCTAAAACAGGGATGTGGCCCTCCCGAAACTGTCGGTATAATTCATCCCGCTCTTCTTGTTTCATTTTGCCCGTAATAACAGGAATATTGAGTAACGTTCCCAGCGTCTCTAGTTGGTCAACATACTGACCGATAATTAACGTCGGAAGTTGGCGGTGTTGGTGAATAAGGTCTTGTACAACGGGGAGCTTGTTCGGGTTTTCCTGTGCGATCCGTGTTTGTTTACGTGGAGACGAGTGGAAGTAAGCCTCCTTAAATACTGGATCGAATTCGACCCTCACCTCCGTACAAGTGGCTTTAGCGATAAAGCCTTGTTCTTCCAAATGCTTCCAAGACACATCATATCGCTTGGGCCCGACTAAGCTGAAGACATCCTCTTCTCGGCCATCCTCACGTACAAGCGTCGCTGTTAAACCTAATCGACGAGTGGACTGAATAGCCGCAGTCGCTCTGAATATAGGCGCAGGGAGCAAGTGCACTTCATCATAGATGATGAGCCCCCAATTTTTTTGCTGGAAGACGCCCATATGGATAAAAGACTCTTCCGATTGGTACGTTAAAATTTGATACGTCGCGATGGTTACAGGCTTGATCTCTTTCACTGCTCCGGTGTATTCACCGACCTCTGCTTCGGTGAGTGTGGTTTTCTCCAAAAGTTCTCGTTTCCACTGCCGGACGGATGACGTGTTGGTGGTTAAAATTAATGTGGCCGACTGTAGACGCTCTATACAGCCGATACCGATGATGGTTTTACCTGCACCACAGGGTAAGACCAAGACACCGTGCCCGCCAAAGGCGTCCCCATCAGCAAAAAAAGCGTCCATGGCTTCCGTTTGATACGGTCGCCATGAGAAGGGTTCGCCATGCTCTAGCTTGTCCTGTACTTTTAGGGTGAGCTGTTCACCCTGAGCATAGCCCGCCACGTCCTTAACGGGGTAACCCAAACGCATACATTGCTGTTTCAGGTCTCCACGCTTCTCGCGTTTGACGACAACGCCCCATAAGGATGCTCCTTCTCCAGCATTTAATCTGGAAATAGATTCTCCATTAGACTCGCCCGTCGTCTGTGCTGACTCTTCTACCTTGATTTTTTCAATCGTTGGATGAAGGAAGTAAGATTGCATTGATGTGTAACCTATAAGCTCCTCCAACCATGCTCTTTCCTCGGCGACCAGTTGCAACTCCTGATGACTTTCCCTGAGGTACAGTCGCCCAAATTTGTTCATTGTTTGTTCTATGGTAGACTTAATCGTATAAGATATAGGGAACTTTGCATAGGATGTTAGAAATTGTAATACTTCAACGGCGGTATAACCGCTAGCTGCGGCGTTCCACAGAGACAAGGATGTCATCCTATACGTATGTATGTATTCTGGGCTCTTCACCAAATCGGCAAACCGTTGAAGCTCCCCACGTACGATCTCATACTGAGGATGCTGCACTTCAACGAAAATCGTTAAGTCGTTTTGTACCACGAGTGGATTTTCTGGAGAGTGTCGTTGCATGAGTAGCCATCTCCTCGTTCTATCGTTTTATGAAACTTCTAAGTGTCAGATGTCATCACCTTTGGACTACGGCTTCACTTTATATTGTAAACCTTAAAGAAAGGAGTGATACTATGGTCATGGAACATTATCCCGGCTTTATCCAAGACAAGTTGGAAACCATGAAAAAAAGCGGCGGTGTCGATGTGGTCAGTGACAATCAATATACTTACGTCCTTCTTGCATTAGGAGAAAGAAGAACGGGTGGGTATGACATTAAAGTCTTAGATGTCTCTGAAGCACAAGAGAATGGTCAGTCTTATATTCTCGTCAAAGCCAAAGAGATCGCCCCTGGACCTGGTGATATTGTCATCCAGGTGATTACTTACCCCGTCGCGGTTTATCGTATCCCTAAAACAGGACTACCGGTGAGAGTAAAGTGGGTCCGTCAGCATTAAATACTTTTTAAGTGAAGGCACTGAACATCAACTACCAGTGCCTTTTTTATTTTTATTGTTAGCTTTGTTCTTCCTACCTTTATGTTCATCTGACCACCACGCACATCTTAACATGACCTTCACTTTATCGTCTTGTCGCTTTGTTGTCATGTACACCTTATCGTCATTGAATGCCTCACAGTCATATACACCTTACCATTAAATCACAAGACGGCATGATGTCAAAATATCTTTGCTGAGACATAGAAAAATAGAGACCATGGCCTCTATTCCTCTACTTCTAGTGTCTTGAACGTTGGATATATTTTTTAATGAGGGGGAGGAACTCATCTGTCGGAATCGCAAAGCCCATATTCTGAAATGATGGGATAATGACAGCATTAATGCCTATGACTTTACCTTGGGCGTTAAACAATGGTCCCCCGCTATTACCAGGGTTCAGCGCGGTATCCGTCTGTAGTACCACAGAATACTCATGCTCCTCTGTGGAGATATTACGGTTTTTTCCACTTAAAACGCCAGTTGTCAGCGTGTATTCAAATCCAAATGGATTTCCAATGGCGAAAACCTTATCCCCTATTGTGACGCTCTTTGAGGTCGCAAACTGGACAGCTCTTAACGCTTTCTGTGGTTGGATGCGAACGATCGCCACATCCTTGGTTGGTTCGGCCCATACAACTTTACCCTGGTACACACTTCGTTCCGTCCCTAATTTAATTCTAACGGTATCTAATTGCTCCACGACATGGTGACATGTCAGGATGAGCCCCTTTGGATGCACGACAACACCACTGCCGTAGCTCATCTTTTTTTCTTCTGTATGAGATGGGGGCCCAAACGGTTGAAACATCCTACGGCCTCTCGTATGTGTTTTTCCCCTTACACCTTCAATCGATACAACACTTTTTTTGAGTAATTGATATAACCTCGGTAGTTTTGAACTCAAATAGCAACCTCTCCTTAAACTGCTATCTGCGGGGATGATGATGGTTTATGTGATCGGAATGGAAAGGTATTTGCTTCGGCTGGTATAGATGTGACGTAGGAGGATATGGGAATGATCTGTGTGCACGGTGATGCTGCTTGTATCCCCTGTGGTTCGCTTGCTGTATGATGCTGTTGATTTGATATACGATTTTGTTAATCTCAGATAGCTGTAATTTTAATTTATTCACGTCAATGCGTTTTGACATCCACTCGATGGTGTCAAGAAGAGAACCCATTGGTGGCTGGTGAGGGGAGTGAGAAGTCGCTCTACTGCTTCTCTTCTTTTGTTCCTCGCCTTGCCGATTCTTAGTCCGATATATGCCTGGTTTAGCAGCTTTTTGTCGACGTTTCCGAGCGGTATGAAATTTTTTTTCCTCCTGTTGTTGTAGCAGATCATGATTGATCCAAATCTTTGAATGACTCATGTGCTTCCCTCCTCCAAGACAGGGTGATCACGATATCATTTATCTCTACTTTATCTTATGGAACCTCGAATCAACATGTTCCATAAACTATATAGATCTCATCTACTTTGAAGGGAGAAATTATGCAATGAAGGTCATTGCCCATCGAGGATCATCTCAACTCGCACCAGAAAATACCTTACCAGCCATAAGTAGAGCCATCCGAGATGGTGCGGATGCCGTAGAGATAGATGTTCAGCTGACAAAAGATCATGAGTGTATTGTCTTTCACGATGAATGGTTAAATAGAACCACGAACGGTAAGGGATTCATATGTGATACCCCCTATGGTCACATTCGAACGCTAGACGCTGGTTCATGGTTTTCCAAGCGATTCAGGGAGACACGGGTGCCTTCTCTAGACCAAGTGCTTAGTCTAGTCAGCCGACATCCCGTTGAATTGCATATCGAGTTAAAGAATAATCTCATTGTCTATAAGGGATTGGAAGAAAAGGTGATCGACTTGGTTCAGCAGTATCAAATGGAGGATCAAGTGGTGATCTCTTCTTTCCGCCGAGAAAGTTTAGAAAAATGCTTGGCTCTCGCGCCGAATATCCGCAGGGGGTACTTATGTTGGAGCACCACCCGACCCCTGTTTGCACATTATGAGTGGCGCCATCTACAGCTGTATTCTGTCCATCCCCATGTGTCTCTGATGGATACTTCCCTCATGAGGTTACAACGATTGGGGTACCGCATCTTTCCTTATCCAGTTGACCGCAAACGATTTCTACGCCAATGTATCACACTTGGAGTGGATGGTCTCTTCACAAACTCACCTAAGAAGGTGAAGCAAATGATTAAAAATCATAATGCGTCATGACTCATGTTATGATAAAAATAATATAGCAAGGAAAAACGTCCGCTCATAAGACAGAACCACAGCTACAACGGAGAGAAAGGGGATGATGACGACGTTAGTCTCGGCTATTGTTATAACGGCACTTTTTTTATATTTTTTTATCTGGTCTCTAAAATGGAGAAAACAACAAATCACCAAGTGGGAGAATATTGGGCAAGTAGATGTGGAAGAAAAGATTGAGGCGATTGTCACGCACGTGTTTACGCAAAACAAACGCTTTTATTTGTCGTACTGGTACAAAGAGATTGATTTGAATGTGTACGTCATTGGGAAAAGAAAAAAAATGAAGATTCTATATCAAAAGCCCCTACGAGAGGGGCATGTCTTTCCGTCTGTTCATAAACAGGACAAGCTACTGTTACGTGGCAAACAGCGTGGTGAAATCTTCTACGCTCAGGATATACAAAAACTTGAGGCAGGTTAGGTCCGTCATTCATTCAGTCACGAAATTCTGTGTGTAATATTTCTGGACAACACCAACACCTAGGGATTCAAAGCTTTCTTTCAGCAGGTTCTCACGATGGCCTAAACTATTGACCCATCCTTCAAGAGCATCGACACCGTCGACGTAATTCCAGGCAATATTCTCTCCAGCAAGACGATGTGCCACTTCGTTTTCTTGTAATCGTTGTTGTAGGTCCCCATGCTTTGGAGAAACATGGTCGAAAAAGTCTTCGATATACATATCCGAGCTATGACCTTTTGCCACTAGAGACACTTCGTCATGCCATGTCAGCATTGGTAACTGATGTCGATGTCTAAAAACATTGGTCACATCAAATATTTGGCGTTCGTACGCCGTTTCGATGTTCTGCCATGTTTCCTCATCGATGTCTGGTGGCGTAGGAAGTTGACCGGTATAAGTAAGAGAATAAGGACGGTGGCGCAGGAGTACTTCTTGCGTCATCAATCTTATCCCTGATATGCGATTTTCATCATGTATATCTATGTATACTTGAATCGCCATATCATCTATTAGTCGTAAGGGTTTCTGCTCAAATTCTTCATCCGTTAACTCAAAAGAAAAGAAACCTAAATCATGGTTGAAAGATGTGCGTTTTTTAAAGCTCTTGAGATCATCACTTTCCATGGGCATACCTGGTCTCAAACCTTTCCATGACCATTGTGTGCCATTTGAATATAACGTCACGAGTGTATCGTCTTCAAACCCTAACTGGATATAAGCGTCAGGATCTTGGTTATAAACCCACCAATTATACCCGTACGCACTTGGTTCCTGACGATCTGGCGAACCTAAAACCTGTTCAACTTCTGTCTTACCCATGCCCATGTGAATTTGTGCATCTTCCCCTATGAACAGTGTAGTATCTATATGATCTGAGTTGTCAGGTGACGTCTGTTCCTGATGCCCCCATTCATCATCCTGTTCACGCTCATCTTCATTAAGCGGGTTACTCAGCTGTTCTTCAAGCGCGGATTCATCAGTATCTTGGAGGGTATAAATGACCCCTTCAACCTTCATAACCACTTGCTGCGCCCATTCACTCCAACCGAACACCCACATATGGAACAATGCGCAAAACATAAACCCGATAAAGAAACCCTTGATTCTACTCATGTGACGTTTACCTCCTTCCCCTATTCCCATTTTATCCGTTCTAACGGAACTTAGACATTTAAAAAAGAAGCCTGTTTGACCAAGCTTCTTCAAAAAATTAATTTAATTGGAATGTGTGATGGTTGTTCCTTAAAAAGGGTAATCCTAGTACGACTCTCTTAATGCGAAGCTGGATGATGTCCATCTCTTTCAGCAGATATATCTTCTAATGCGTGTTCCGCTTCATGCTCATACTCATGTCTGATGGCCAGGTCTCGAAGTGCCACAATGCCCACCAACTTCGTGCCTTCAACGATCGGGAGACGACGAATCTGATGTTGGGCCATCATCTCTGCCGCTTCGTCTACCGTCGTATCAGGGGTGGCTGTGACCACATCAGAGGACATCACTTCCGTAATTCGTGTTGAACCTGGACGCTTTTCAGCCATCGCTCGAACGATTAAATCACGGTCTGTGACCATACCGATTAAATGATCGTCGGATACAACCGGAATTGCCCCCACGTCCCATGCTTTCATTTTTACAGCTGCTTCATAGATATTGTCTTCGGCAATGCAGCTTTTCACTTCTTTGGTCATGATATCATTAAGTGTTTGCACCATAAAACCTCCTTCTGGTGAGTTGTACAGTTTTTAACATGCCCTATCGTGATCACCCGCATGCATTAACGAGAGATAAACATTTGGGTCCAATAGTGTCTTCCCTGTCCACCCTGAGCATAGCCTACCCCGATATGCGTGAACTGTGGGTTAAGGATGTTTTCTCTATGTCCCTGACTTTTCATCCATCCTTGAACAACTTCATTCGCGGTTCGTTGCCCCATAGCAATGTTTTCTCCGGCTGAACGATAGGAGATATTATAGTTCCTCAGCATATTAAATGGAGAACCGTAGGTAGGAGAAGTGTGTGAGAAGTAATTTCTATCTCTCATATCCTGAGATTTATGACGCGCCACACGTGACACTTGCCAATCGGCCCTCAGGGGTTGTAGCCCCCGTTTCTCCCTTTCTTGGTTACACAGCTGTATGACCCTGTGTTCAAGTCTTTTTAATTCATCAATGACTGGGATGTTGACCCTTTGACCTGGATAAATGAGATCTGGATTTTCAATTTGATCATTCGCTTCAATAATCTCGCTTAACCCAATTTGGTAGCGTTGCGATATTTTCCATAACGTATCTCCAGGCTGGACGATATAAGTATCGCTTCCCTGCGCTGAGGCTTGGCCCTGTAAGGTTAGCATGATGGTTAACGCTAGTAAGAACGCTAAATGTTTTTTGTTCAAACAGACACCTCCTTTGTTGTTAGAATGTGTCTGATGAACACCTTATTTACAAGGGAATATATGGCAATCCACTTTTCAAAATGAGAGGCGGCGGCGTTTCTTACTCTCATTTGCAACTTTTCTCATTTCATACTATCATTAAATCTTGAAATGGTATGGACAAAGGAGGATATCCAAGTGAAGATTGAAGAAACAGGCTTAGAGGGAAAAGAAGTCACGGTCCATGATTTTGACCATGCGGCTGATGATCTTGGGTTTGTACGTTGGGCATGGGATTATAAGCGTGCCACTTATGATTTCAAATACGAAGACAAGAAACAAGGCGAAATTTATTATTTACGTGTGCCTGCAACATCGATTAAAGGAGAAATCGAAGAAGAAGGCTCCGACAGCGTCTTGAAAATCGGGACACCTTATATTGGGCGTCATACTTATCCACATGGACTTGATTATGAGTACAATTTTCCTAAAAAAATCTTAGATGATGCGAAGAAGAGACTAGAGAACCTGTCCTCACATTTTTAAGGCTTGGGCTCTATCTCAAATGTTGGGTAAGGAGGGGCAAGCTCCGTATTCCCATGATACTGACAACAACACCTTTCACGTTTTACGATGAGGAAACGTGCTTTCGGCCGCTCCGTGCTTAAAGCCCAGTGAATTGTTTTTACGCAAAATAAAAAGGAATCATGTTTCCCTTACTGTGACATGATTCCTTTTTTGGATGAGTGGCTATATGGCGCATGTTAATCAATTTATTTATTATATCGCTTTCAAGGAATCTTAAGCAAATGAGGACAATGCCTGCCCTGGTGTGACAGCTGAACTTGTCTGTGTTTTAACCTCTTGTTGTTTCAAATCTACACCGTCAACGCGTACATTGACCGCTTTGACTTCAATGCCAGTCATATTTTCTATCGACTTTTTTACATTGAACTGGACTTGTTTACATACTTCATCAATTTTTTGCCCGAACTGCACGACTACTCTGACGTCAATCGTGGCTTCATCATCTTCAATGATGACCTGTACGCCACGTTGTACTTGTTTGCCACTCACCCGCTTTGTGATTCCCTCTGCGATGCCGGCAGACATGCCACTTACACCTTCCGTTTCTAACGTGGCGATGCTAGAAATGACTGCAACGACATCATCAGCAATCCGAATCATCCCATTTTCCATCCATTCGCTCATGCTGCTCCACTTCCTTTCATTTCATACTTCTATTGTATGACGACTCATCACCATTCACAACGCCTTCATACGCAAACTGACTAAAAAATATTGGTATGCCCAATCATTCGACAAAGAACGTTAAAACCCTTGTTGATTTGACAATTTTTTTAATTTTCTTCCCCTGTGTACATTGTTTGAGAATAATCGTGCGAAAGACTAGCAGAAAAGTGTTTAATTTAATATAATTTAGTTGAGTGATTGTTGTGAAAGGAGATTTCCATTGCTTAACGTTCTCACACCTAAACGCGTGATTATGACATTACTTTTCATTGGCATGGCGGCGGTTTTATACTTTTATCTACCTGTGTTTATGCCCTTGTTGTTGGCTTTTTTCACAGCGTTATTATTAGAGCCTCTCGTCCAATTATGCCAGAAAAAGATCAATTCAAAGCATCGTTTGCCATCAGTCATTATTGTGTTCTGTTTATTCTTAGCCATGGTCTCATCCTTGGTTTATTTAACGATCACAAAAATTATTAACGAAGCCATTAAATTTACCGACCGTTTGCCTTATTATATTTACGAAACAAATTATTATATAGGCGTGTGGCTCAGCAAACTAGAAATGGCTGTTGCCGACCTGCCAGATCCTATTATCGAAAGCGTGAATGCACAATTAAGTGATGTGTCCTCTCGAGGCAGTGAATTTGCGTCCAACACCATTGATACCCTAACGGATTGGGCTCAAGGGATTCCTAATCTTATTGTGGTGACGCTTGTGTACCTTATCACATTATTTCTCATCAGTATGGACCTCCCTGACCTGAAAGAACGTTTCTATAAACGTTTCAGTAAGGAGAATGAGGAAAAGGTGCGCTTCATGTCGGCGCGCTTAGGCCATGTTTTCGTTGGCTTTTTTAAAGCGCAGTTTCTGGTCAGTATTGTGATTTTAATCGTTTCATATATTGGATTGTTGATGATTGAACCCGACAGCGCCTTAGTCATGGCCACCATTATATGGTTAATTGACTTTATTCCTATTATTGGCTCCATCGTCGTCTTAGCTCCGTGGGCGTTGTTTCATTTTATTACAGATGACCCAACGATGGGGGTTAAGCTACTTGTCTTAGCCGGCGTGCTTCTGACCTTACGCCGGACACTTGAGCCTATGATTATGGGGGAACAAATTGGGCTTTCTGCCTTATCGACACTCATTGCTATATATCTAGGGCTTTACTTCTTTGGCATCCTCGGTTTGATTATCGGTCCATTATTTATTATCGCCTTCAAATCAGCCATGGAAGCTGGTATTATCAAATCTGACTTTAAAATCTAATCATTATTTTAAGATATCACTTGATTGAGTCAAGTTGAGGATATTTTCATCACCTTTCGGAAAGAGTAATAAAAAAATGAAAGGGTGATGATCAATGTCTCAGAGATCGCCAATGAATGGGCAACGTAGTGACTCCCTCCAGCAACGCAAATCAGAAAAGAACAATACAGGAAAGTCATTGGGCTCACGTGACGACAAGAAGTTAAATGGCCCTAACAGACCTTCAACCTAGGATCAACCAAGGATACTAACAAAAGTTAATGCTAACGCTTCTAAGTAAACATTTACGAACTTAACGCTAGCTCACACTAGTCAGCTAACAAAGACAGAAAACAAACGTGAAAAGAGGGCATCCGACGCCTTATTCGGATCCCCTCTTTTTTTATGTTATAACTGACCACTTATTCTATACCAGTTGAGGGCCAGAACTTCCCTTAGCGTATAGCGTACTCTTAGAGCACTGTTTTGATAAAGGATACTTTCCTTCACGCCAGAAGCATGAACCTCAACGGGCAAGTCCTGTGCCACTAGCTTTGCCCGCTTCACATGGAAGACATCTGTGACGATCAAAACAGAGGACCATTCGTTTTCCTCCATCAACTCATAGCTGTAAGCTAGATTCTGGGCTGTATTCTTAGCTCGATCTTCTAGGATAATGGCCTCTCGAGGTACATCATGCTCAACTAATATGTTTTGCATGGCTTCGGCTTCTGTTGGTGGGTGTTCTCCTAATCCCCCGCTGACGATGATATAGGGAGCAAAGCCCTGTTTGTATAATTCAGCTGCATGCTGCGTTCGGGACACCAAAGCCGGGCTAGGTCCGCCCTCCCACACACCCGCTCCAAGCACGAGTATCACGTCTGTTTTGACCGGTGACGCCTCCTCACCCGTACGCAGTATATCCTGATACTGCACAACGATGACCAGCGTGATGACAATTATCAAGAGTAATATGGTACATACCATGATGAGCGGCCGGTTCATGGTAGTCTCTCCAACGCTTCTTTGGCTTTTTGCTCATCCTCTGCCTTCACTTTTAATTCAGCGGTTAAATCCTTTTTATTGTAGATAAGATGTTGTAACGGGGAACCGCGCTGAAGTGTGACCCGCACAGGGATATGCAAGGCTTGTAACTGGTATGAACATTGCTGTACCACTTTATGTTCATCCACACAAACGGTGACCCAACCTTCTTGGTTCCCACGCATATAACGACTCAATATTAAAACCAACACGATGAAACCTACTAAAGCAAGGGTATTCAGCACATTCACTCCGCACGACTCCTCTATGCTACTTGTTAAAAGGCCTCTTTCCGCCTATTTAGATTCTAAATCAATGAGTAGATCACCTGTCTTGATCTGATCGCTTTCCTTCACTAGGATACGTGCCACAACACCATCTCTTGGCGCTTGGACTGTGGTTTCCATCTTCATAGCTTCGTTGATCATTAATGGATCACCTTTTTTAACCTCTTCTCCTTCTCGTACAAGGATCTTCAATACTGTTCCGGGCATACTTGCACCGATATGGTTTTCATTGGTCCGATCCGCTTTCTCTATCGTCTGAATATCCTCCTGTGCGTTGATGTCTGGGACCACTACCTCTCTCGGCTGTCCATTCAGCTCGAAATAGATGGCTCTTGTCCCGTCTGGCATCAGTTCTCCCACAGAGACCAGTTTAATCATCAGGGTTTTACCTTGCTCTATTTCAACGGCCACTTCTTCTCCGTATTTCAAACCGTAGAAAAACGTCGGTGTGTCTAATACTGACAAGTCATTGTACTGTTGACGATGAACCTCAAACTCCTCAAACACCTGTGGGTATAAGCAATATGAAAGCACTTGATCGTGACTAAACTCACGCTCAAATTTTTCTTCTAATTGTTGCTTCACTTGTTTGAAGTCAATCGGTTCCATTAACTCACCAGGGCGGCAGGTAATCGCTTCTTTGCCCTTAAGAATGATCTGTTGTAGTTTTTGCGGGAACCCTTGGTAAGGTTGTCCAATGTATCCTTGGAAAAACTCTACGACGGAGTCAGGGAAATCTAAGCGCTCTCCTTGCTCATAAACGTCTTGCTCTGTCAGGTTATTTTGGACCATAAACAGGGCCATGTCACCCACCACTTTTGATGAAGGCGTCACTTTCACGATGTCGCCAAACATCATATTCACTTGATGATACATCTCTTTTACTTCTTCCCAACGGTCACCTAATCCTACAGCCTTGGCCTGTTGTTGTAAATTCGTATATTGACCGCCAGGCATCTCATGCTGATAAACCTCAGAACTACTTGCGGATAATCCGGCCTCAAAGCCCTGGTAAAACTCACGCACATCTTCCCAATAGTGACTGAGCTTCTCAAGTTCAACAATGTCAAGCTCTGATTCTCGTTCTTGGCCTTCTAATGCCGCAACTAACGCGTTCATGCTTGGTTGAGAAGTCAACCCAGACATCGCACTAATCGAGACATCCACGATATCTACACCAGCTTCCGCAGCCTTCAAATACATGGCTACGCCGTTTCCACTCGTATCGTGAGTATGCAAGTGAATCGGAATATCGACGGCATCTTTGAGGGCAGATATGAGATCATAGGCAGCATACGGTTTCAAGAGTCCCGCCATATCTTTAACGGCAAGGATATGCGCCCCTGCTTTCTCAAGTTCCTGAGCCATCTTGACATAATATTGACGATCATATTTGCTGCGGGCAGCATCATGGATGTCACCTGTATAGCACAGTGTCGCCTCAGCAATTTTACCGGTACGGCCAACCGCGTCAATGGCCAACTGCATGCCTTCTAGCCAGTTCAAGCTATCAAAGATACGGAAGACATCTATACCCTGAGCGGCTGATTCCTGTACGAATGATTCGATAACATTATCAGGGTAATTCTTGTACCCCACACCGTTCGCCCCGCGTAACAGCATTTGAAATAGCACGTTAGGCACTTTTTCCCGAAGGGCTCTCAAGCGCTCCCACGGGTCTTCTTTCAAGAAGCGCATACTGACGTCAAACGTTGCGCCTCCCCACATCTCTAATGAGAATAAAGAAGAAGCAAGCTTTCCTGTCGCCTCAGCCACATTGAGCATGTCATGCGTACGGAAGCGAGTCGCATACAAAGACTGATGAGCATCGCGGAACGTTGTATCCGTCAAGAGTAAGGAGGACTGCTCCTTCACCCACTTCGCTAATCCTTCAGGACCTTCGTTGTCTAATATTTGCTTTGTCCCTGAAGGGTACGGTTGCTTGTAGGACGTCACAGGCATCCTTGGTTTATTAAAATCTGGCTTACCATGAGCCTGCTCTAATCCTGGATACCCGTTAATCGTAGTATGTCCAATGTACTGTAGCAGCTTGGTCCCTCTGTCTTTACGCTGTTTGAACTGGAATAGCTCAGTTGTTTGATCGACAAAAGAGGTATCGTATTCCCCGTTTAAGAATGAAGGATGTTGAATCACATTTTCTAAAAATGGTATATTCGTCTTCACCCCACGGATGCGGAATTCTTTTAGGTTTCGGTACATTTTCAATGCCGCTTGTTCATACGACACCGCCCAAGTTGAAATCTTAACCAGCATGGAGTCGTAATGAGGTGATATCACAGCGCCAGCAAAGCCGTTTCCAGCGTCCAACCGCGTGCCAAATCCCCCACCTGTACGATAGGCAAGAATTTTACCAGTATCAGGCATGAACTGCTGAGCGGGGTCCTCCGTCGTTACACGACACTGGATCGCATAACCGCTCATCTTTATATCTTCTTGCTTCGGTACATTGACGGGTGCGTCATGTAGTTTATGTCCGCTAGCGATTAAAATCTGAGTCTGTACGATATCGATCCCGACAATCATTTCTGTAATGGTATGCTCAACTTGTACTCGCGGGTTGACCTCTATGAAGTAAAATTCATTACCCGTCACTAAGAACTCTACTGTTCCCGCATTGAGATAGTTAATGTTCTTCATCAGACCCACGGCTGCATCACATATTTGCTCCCGTAACACGGGATCTAAAGACATACTAGGCGCCACTTCGACAACCTTTTGATATCGACGTTGAACAGAACAGTCCCGTTCATATAAATGAACAATCTGACCTGTAGCGTCACCAAAGATTTGCACTTCTATATGTTTAGGATTTTCAATATATTTCTCTACGTATACTTCAGCATTACCAAACGCTGCTCGCGCTTCTGACTTAGCACGCTGAAATGCATCCTCCACTTCTTCGCGGGAACGCACGATTCTCATCCCACGTCCACCACCACCAGAAGCGGCTTTAATAATAAACGGATAACCATATTCTTTTCCGAATAATAGTACTTCCTGCAGACTTGTGACGGGATCCTCTGTCCCAGGGATGACAGGTAGTCCTGCATCAATAGCCTGTTTTCTCGCTTGTACTTTATCTCCAAACATTTGTAGATGCTCAACTTTTGGTCCGATAAAGGTGATGCCCTCTTCATCACAACGACGAGCAAACGCTTCATTCTCTGACAGGAATCCATAACCCGGATGTATCGCTTCTACATCGTTGCGTTTAGCCACTTCAATAATCGATTCAATATCGAGATAAGCTTCTATAGGACCTTTACCCTGTCCCACTAGATATGCTTCATCCGCCTTGAAACGGTGTAAACTTGTCGCATCTTCCTCGGAATAAATGGCCACTGTCCTTATGTTAAGTTCTGTACAGGCCCGAAAGATACGTATTGCAATTTCTCCCCTGTTTGCTACGAGTACTTTAGAGAACGTATGAATGTTTTGCACATTTCTCCCCTCCTAATAAAATTCCTTTTTTTCTGTTTTCTATATTTTGATAGATTATAACACAATGTGAATATTTAATCATCACGACCGTGTCTGGATATGTTTAATAGAATACCAATTGAAAACAGTGTTAACAAGAGTGAAGACCCTCCATAACTGATCAATGGCAAGGAAATACCCGTAACGGGTAGTCTTCCAGACACCACGCCAATATTAATTAGCGCCTGAACGCCAATCATAGACACGATCCCAATTCCTAGTAACGTACCGAAAGTGTTTGGGACTCGGACAGCCGCCCGAATGCCTCTGACAATCAAAAGCGCATAACACACAAGGATGAAGGAAACACCCACTAGTCCGAGTTCTTCCGCTGTAATGGCGAAAATAAAGTCCGTCTGGGCCTCGGGCAGGTAGAGATACTTTTGTATACTATTTCCAAAACCTCTCCCAGTAAAGCCACCATTGCCAATGGCTATAAGCGATTGTATTAGTTGATATCCCGTATTTTGGGCGTCTTCCCATGGATTCTGATAAGAGGTTACACGCTTCACTCGATAATCACTCGTTAATACGAAAACAGTGAAAAGGACAGATGTGAGTGCCCCTAAGCCAAACATATGTCTAAATTGGGCACCTGAACAAAAAATCATGACCATGGTAAAGAACAAGACAGACATGCCTGTTCCCAAGTCTCGCTGTAACAGTATCAGCATAAAGAAAATCGCGACGACAATGAGAGGTGGAATGAGCCCTCGCTTGAAATTAGTGATATAAGACTGTTTCTTCGAGTAGATTGACGCCAGGTATATAATCAGCCCAATCTTCACAAATTCTGAAGGCTGTATATTGGTAAAGCCTAAATTCAACCAGCGCTGGGCACCGTTACGGGACACCCCTAGGTCTGTTAAAACCAATACCATTAAGATAAAAAGCCCCCCAAGCATGATAGGCACATAACGACGATAAACGTCATAGTGAATATTCATCGCGATGACCATACCAATAAGCCCACCAATGGCCCAAACGAGTTGCCGTTTAAAAAAGTGGGCTGGGTCCTTATACTCGCTTAGGTAAGCTATAATTTGGCTCGAGCTATATACCATAACCAAGCCAACACCAAGAAGGATAAAGGTTAGAAGTAGAATGAGAAAGTCTGGTTGTTTTGCTCTTGTTTGGATGTCTTCCATTAGTCAAACCCTTCCTTTTATACAGGTCTCATCTGTTTCATCTTCTTACGTTCTTATTCGATTCCTAGGTCTCAATTCCCTGCTTTTATGTGATAAAACTCTAAAATCAGGAGAAACTAGGCACGAGGTGATCATATGAATCGAGCGATCGCAACGGGACTCAGTGGTATAGCCATCGCCCAGCTTTTAAAAATCCCTACACGCTATCTAGAAGAGGATGCTGAACATCTTACACTTGAACAAGTTGTGAGTACGGGTGGTATGCCGAGTTCTCACTCTTGTGGCGTGACCTCCTTGGCAACGTATCTTGGATTAAAAGAAGGGTGGTCTTCTAGTACGTTCGCTTTGGCCTCCATGCTGGGCATCATCGTCATGTACGACGCTTCTACCATTCGTCGTTATGCTGGAGAAACAGCCATTCAGGTGAACGATTTGGATAAGCATATGGAGGTTCTCACCGGCCATCATCCAGGTGTTGAACATATCCGCCGTGAAGAAGAACTGAAGGAATCGTTAGGGCATCAACCGCTGGAAGTGCTCGCTGGTGCACTATTAGGTATTGGTATAGGGGCTGTCAGCTACGCCCTTCAACCCAAAAGTAAACGCCGTTGGTTTGGTAAGAAATAAATGAGGCCTTCTATGACCCTCCTACACCTGAACATGATATAATAAGAGCAACAATTATGTTTTGGAGGGTTATTTTTGTATCCACAAGCGTTTATTGATTATCTCATCTACTTTCATGCTGATCGCGATTACTTTGAATGCCATGAAGTACTCGAGGAGTATTGGAAAGAGCAAGATCAGAAGGATAAGGTTTGGGTGGGCTTTATACAGCTGGCCGTTGCGCTTTATCACCAACGCAGAGGAAATTTCAACGGAGCCGGTAAAATGATGAAAGGCGCCATTCGCATTCTTGAACAAGAGCAGGCTCAAGTGAGTGGTTTGGGCGTAGAAGCGCCGACGTTAATTGATGACTTACGCCGTCGATTACTAGACATCGACCTTCACCAGCCCTACCAGAGCATTGAACTCCCTCTGAAGGAAGACCTTAAGCAACGTTGTTTAGATATCTGTCAGCTACAGGGTAAGGTATGGAATAACCCGAGCAATCTAGATGATGCGTTCCTGCTGCATAAGCATACACGACGTGACCGTCAAGACGTTATTGAGGAAAGGTTACGCAACTTAAACGAGAGACAGAAAAAATACTAAGCAAGTAGAGCGTCTCTAGCCTTACCATTGGGTCATGATCCTTGGTAATCCCTAGAGTGCGCCACTACTTGCTTTTGTACTATCTTTAAGTGTATACCATTATTTTGTTGCATTCACTTTTTTGTTATGGTTTTTAGTAGGATATTGGAACCTGAATCGGATATTTAACAGCTTTGTTAACACGTAATAAGCAATGCCTGCGAACAGGATACCTCCCATGTAGTAAGAAACAAGTGAACGCTCGCCTCCATGATAGTTTATCTCGCTGAAGAACATACCACCCGTGAGAAAGAAGCATACAATCACACCCGCTTTTAAAATGGGTTCTATGGATTGATATAATAACGTTCTGCCGTGGTGTTCCGCTTTCGCATGACGTGATAGGATATAAGCCAGTGCAACAGACAGTAGCGTGTATAAACCACATACCAGGATCACGGTCCCTATACCACTCAGACCACCCTCTCTATGGATGGCGTCACTCGCACGATACCCAAAATCTGCAACATACATCGCTAGGGTCACCAACGACATGCTGTCCGTGAACCCGCTCATGCTAACAAACTCCCCAGTATGATTAGAAACGAACGTTCGCACAAGTTCAGCAAAGGGGATAGGAAAAATAACAAAGATCGAGGTTAACACTGCCTGAGCGAAGAAGCTGCCGGTGAGATAGCCAAACATTGTGGCAAAGCTAAAAATGGCAACAGTCCCTAGTATTGCAAAGATGACATAATAACCCAGTACTTCTAGGTGGAAGTACTCCGTTAATATCGTCGTCTGGATGACGATAAGCGATAATAGAGCGGATACCGCGACACTCCCTACGATGGTCAACACCCCAAGCAACCACTTTGAAAGCATAATCTCTTGTCTAGAGTAGGGCAAAGATAATGTTAACTCATACGATTGATTCGTCCTTTGAAGTCCCAGTAGTAAAGAAGCCATAATGATAACGACCATCCCTTGAAGGATCAAGGAGGTATCCATAAAGTAATATGACATATCATAGGCGCTCGGTGGCGGTGAAACACGGTGATGAGAATCCAGATTCTTCGGCCATTCGTTGTTGATGGATACAGATTCCTGAAACAGGTTATATGGCAGTAGTAATGAAACCAGTATGAATCCCCAAATCATGGTTTTCGCTTGTTTATAGTTTTGTCTCCATAAGCTTCTAGACCACATGGTCATCTCCCCCTAAGTGAGTCGTATAGATATCTTCTAGAGAAATGGATAGTTCATCCATTAGAATAGGATCATGCTTACGGATTTGGTTACGAATATACTCTGTGTTCCCCTGGAGCAAAACGGTCGTCACCCGCCCTACCTCGCTAAGAACGTGTACCCCCTCTATGTTCTCTAATACCTCTCTCGTGTTATTTGAAAGGACGACCTGAAGTTTGGCGTACTCCCGACTGATGTCATCTAAGTTAATCTGTTTAGCCAACGTGGTGCCCTTCATAAGCAATACGGTATCCGCTGCCTTTTCAATTTCATGCAGATGGTGCGTCGAGATCACGAGAGAGACTTCTCTCTCAGAGACTTCCTCTAACAGAAATTGAAGAATGTTCTTTTTGATGATGGGGTCTAATCCGTTAGTCGGTTCGTCGAGTAAGATCACATCCGTCATGGTGGATGCCACTAAAGCCACAAAGAAAGACGCCTTCATCCCCTTCGAAAACTTTCTAAGCCTGCCATTATTCGGGAGTTCAAAACGTTTGAGCAACTGGTAAAATTTCTGCTCGTCAAATGCGGGATAAATGTCCGCATACCATTGCTGTAGTTCCTGTATCGTGTAGTGTTTTAACACTTCTGTTGAGTCAGGTACATAAGCCATTCTTGTTTTCACTCTAGGGTGGTCTAAAATGCTCTGATTATCAATATGTACGTCACCCTGATCCGGATCTATAATGCCCATCATCGTTTTTAATAATGTGGTTTTCCCAACACCGTTCCGACCTAACAGACCTACTATGCTCCCTTTTTTAATACTGAAATTAACATTGTCAAAGATCAGTTCATTGTCTATTGCTTTACTTAAATTTTTAACCGTCAGCATTCTGTTTCCCTCCCAGTGCTTGAAAGTGTTGGTTCACCCATTTATTTAACTCTGACTCGCTAATCCCATGGTAAGAAGCCTCTATCACAATGGTCCTGAGTCGTTCTTGTAGTTCCTCTATTTTCTTAGGGTCATGGTTCACTTGCGGAGATTGAGAGATGAACGTCCCTTTTCCGCGTAACGTTTCTATAACCTCTAATCGTTCAAGCTCCTGATAAGCCTTACTGACCGTGTTAGGGTTGACCAGTAAGTGAGCAGACATTTCTCTAACAGATAGTAGCTTGTCACCAGGCTGGAGTACGCCTCGCAAAACTTGTTCCTGGATATGTTGGACAACCTGCTTCCAGATCGGCATATTACTTCTCGGGTCTAATTGAAACTGCATCCTCACTCCTCCTTTTCAAAAAGCTTAACGTCAATGTGTAGCAGTCGATGCACTAATCTCCTCCTTCTCTATGTCTCTCCATGTAGCATGCTTCTTTATGCTAACTGTATTAAGTGTATTATATTAAATAGATAATACAATATAACGACGGGTCGTGTTTGTCAATCCTTTTTTATGACCCTATTTTATGATCAAAAAAACCATTAACCCTATTCTTAAGGGTCAATGGTTTGTGAGAAAATGTGCGAGACTAGAAGATGTGCGGGGCTGATACACTAAATCTAAAGGGGTCGTGTGTCCAGACAATTTAGGCAAGCGTGTATCCAGGCCTTACAAATGTCCTAGTATGGATGGGACAATATGGGTAGGACTTGATAGAGACTGGATGTAGACCGGTTGTAAGAATGGTTGCGGAGCCTTAATACAAATTGGACGATTGACCACTTCATTTGTAGGCTATGATGGGCATGAGAAACAGAACAAAAAAAACTGCTAACGTTAGTACGTTAGCAGTCCTTGATTATTTATTGGATTTGCGTCCTAATCTTCCATCGTAGACAAATCTCCAGTTGGCAGCCCTAGTTCCCAAGCTTTTAGCACGCGACGCATGATCTTACCACTCCGCGTCTTTGGTAATTTGTCTTTGAACTCAATTTCTCTTGGTGCTGCATGAGCGGCGAGTCCTTTTTTCACAAAGGCTCTGATCTCTTCAATAAGGGCATCGGAAGGTGTATGTCCTGCACGTAAAGCAATAAAGGCCTTAATGATCTCACCTCTGACAGCATCCGGTTTACCGATAACACCAGCTTCAGCCACTGCTGGGTGCTCCACCAATTTGCTTTCTACTTCAAAAGGCCCGACACGTTCTCCCGCTGTCATAATCACATCATCAACCCGTCCCTGGAACCAGAAGTATCCGTCTTCGTCCATGTACGCGGAATCCCCGGAGACATACCAGCCTTTAATTCTGAAGTACTCTTGATATTTAGGCTCATTCTTCCATATCTTTCGCATCATCGATGGCCAACCGACTTTAATCGCCAGGTTCCCCATCTGATTCGGTGATAGCACATTCCCTTCGTCATCAATGATGGCAGCTTCAACACCCGGTAATGGTTTACCCATCGATCCCGGTCTCATCTCCATGCAAGGGTAGTTACAGATGAGCATCGCACCCGTTTCGGTCATCCACCACGTATCATGAATGCGTTTCTCAAATGCTTTCATACCCCAGCGAATGACTTCAGGATTGAGCGGTTCTCCTACACTTAAAATGTGTCTAAGAGAGCTCAGATCAAATTTGTTGACCACGTCTTCGCCAGCACCCATCAACATACGGAATGCCGTTGGGGCACTGTACCAGACAGTCACTTTATACTTTTCAATGGTTTCATACCAATCCTCAGGGCTGAATCGACCGCCGCGGATCACGTTCGTAGCTCCATTAAGCCAAGGAGCGAAGATGCCATAGGAGGTACCTGTTACCCAGCCTGGATCAGCCGTACACCAGTATACATCATCCTCCTGAAGGTCTAACACCCATTTTCCTGTCTGATAATGCTGCAGCATCGCATAGTGTACGTGCATGACACCCTTGGGCTTCCCTGTTGATCCGGATGTATAATGTAATATGAGTCCATCCTCTTTATCGACCCACTCAATATCAAGGTTGTCTGAATGCGTTTTCATTTTATTGAAAAAGTTGTAGAATTGTGTCCCCTCATAACGTTGGGATAAAGTGTCTAGGTCGGCTTCCTCATCAGATACTAAAACGACATGTTTTAACGCAGGAAGATCGTTCACAGGCACACGTGGTAATAATGTCGGTGTTGTGACGAGAGCGACCGCTTCAGAATTCTCTAAACGATCTCTCACAGCACCTTCCATAAACGCCTCGAATAAGGGCCCCACAATGGCACCAATCTTAATCGCCCCGAGGATACTAAAATATAGCTCCGGCGAACGAGGCATAAAGATAAACACTCGGTCTCCTTTTTTCACACCTAGTTCCCGCAGCATGTTTCCAGCCTGATTAGACTTTTCCTTTAAGTCTTGAAATGTGTACGATTCGTCACGGTTGGTATCGCTATAATACAGTGCAACCTTATGCTTCCTAGATCCTTCGGCATGTCGGTCTATTGCTTCATATGCCAAATTAACGTTCCCCGTTTCGTGCCAACTGAACGTTTTTTCTACCTCTTCCCAAGAAAAAGATTGGTATGTTTCGTCATAGTTATGTAGCTGATGGCCTTCTCCTACTGGTGCTATGCTTTCCACTTTCATAACGACACCTCGCTTCAAGTTTTTGGAATCTAGTTCGTATAGTTTTGATGTTAGTATATCAAATTATGTGTGTTTTCTCAATTTTTGATTTATTTTAAAAATGACAGTCCGCCATGTTTCTATTGAAAGCCCTTTATTTTTGGTATAATGGGATTGAAGCTACTTTTAGGGGTGAGGATGTTATGGACATATTGTATAGTACGGGTTTTGAATGTGAGAAGAAACTGCCAACAACCTTGGAGGATTTATTCAACCAATCTGACGTGACTTATCATTATGAAGGGGAAGAACGTCAATTGAACGTGACTTATGTACGCTATTTTGATCAATATATGCAAGAGCAGGGGATATATGATGCGGAGAAGACGGGGGTCCCCTTTTACCATATCGCGGCCTTATTAATCTTAATGAATCATAAGGGCTATGTGCAGGGTAATCGACTCTACTACAACGACACCGATCAATTCTTGCAGGCCTTCAACCAAGAGGATATCCCCAAAGCGTTAGACATTTATCAGTCTCTTACATAGGCTATCCAATTGAACAGCCATAGATTGAATGGCCTCCCTAGGTTGGACTGACTTCCGTAGATAGGACTTCCCTAGATAGGACCTTGATGTGTTTTTGTACCCCAGCAAACCTGTCAAAACCGCAGGTAAATAACTATAAATTCCGCTCATGCCCTCTTCCAAATAGACCAAGGCATACATAAGGTATAAATGTAAGGGTACAACACTTCAAAGGAGGTTTTGCTATGCACCACGGTTGCGGCGTCAGTGGCGTAGGTGGATACGGACCAGGGCAAGGACCAGGTTATGGTCACGGATACGGAGGATACAATGGAGGCTTTGAATTAATCGTTGTTCTATTTATCCTCTTAATTATTGTAGGTTCAGGTTATTTTTATGGTTCTGGCTCATAGTTACAATGCCTCATAGGACCACCCGCTCGGGGTGGTCGTAAATGATGTAAAAAACCTCTTCTACCACCATTCTACTTTATGGTTAGAAGAGGTTTTTCATTTGACTGATTACTCAAAGGACGTGGTATGCCATATCCTAGCAGTATACCCTTTCCCTCTTGTCACTGGTCTAGGGGCGTGGCAACAGTGGAACGGAACATCGTTGCCGCGCATATAGTAAATAACAAGACCATTTGTAGAGGTTTGATACCTTTAGATGACACAGGAGGGTCATGGTATGCCATGGAGATTAATGATAAAAGCCGGGATTGGAATACTGTTGGTATTCTATGGATACCTTAAAATGTTTCACTTCTTATAAAAGACACATCTATATGTCTTTCGATACGCCTTGATCCATCTCCAGTTTGCTCTCCTCTTCTTCACTGTCGACTTCCTTAGATAAGAACCAACCAGCAACTGCAATAAGAATGAGGACGGCATAAAACGTGATTTTCCATGCTTTAAGCTCTTCGATATGCTCCGGCAATACCCCCAGAGTCGGGTGGGACAACGTATAAACAGCTAACTTCACCCCAACCCAGCCCACGATGAGGAAGGCTGCTGTTTCTAATCCAGGACGGCGTTGTAATAGTTTGACAAAGAACGTAGCCGCAAAACGCATAATGACTAAACCGATAAATCCACCTAAAAAGACCACAAGGAACTTACCACCGTCTATGCCGCCTATCGGAGGTAAAGATGTAGCAGGGAGCGTTAAAGCTATGGCAAACGCAGCGAGTATCGAATCGACAGCAAACGCTATATCCGCTAGCTCGACCTTTAGCACGGTCATCCAAAAACCAGAACCCTTTCCCAGCTTCTTTTCTTCTTCCTGTGAGTCCTCAACTTGATATTTAACATATTTTTTGTACAAGTAGTTTAATGCAATAAAGATTAAATACATAGCACCGATCGCCTGTACCTGCCACACACCGACCAGTAAGGAAATAGCAAAGATTGAACCGAGACGAAAGACAAATGCTCCTGCCAATCCATAGAATAACGCTTTCTTTCTTTCTTCCTCAGGAAGATGTTTGACTAAGATGGCTAAAACAAGAGCATTGTCTGCCGCAAGTAGCCCTTCTAACACAATAAGAATGAGTAATACCCAGCCATACTCAATCAATAATGAAAAATCCATGTAAGCCCCTTCTTTCTAAGAATGATAAGTAGTGAAATGGTTGTAAAAATGTTTCAATACATAAACATAAAAAAGGACCTTCACCACACTGGTAAAGGCCCATATAATGGACAGACCTCTACCGTATTAACGGTAAAGGTCTCACTAACAATGAATCATTGCCAATAAATCCGGAGACGTCAGTCTCGTAATGACGAATTTATTGTCACAGCTACTCCCCTTTAAAGTTATATGCCTATGTAACAATTTATTAGATTTGCTTATATATTAAATCAATGATGCGATAACTGTCAAGAACATATCAAGAAGATATCAAACATATCAAAGACTTTGATTATCAATGATTTATGATCTACGACTCACTCTATGGTTTCCAAACACAGCTTAATACTAGAAATGAGATCAGACGTCGACCAACTGGCGTACTTCGGTTGATGACAAGCCAATTCATGGTTAGCTGGTATATGTATAAAGCCAGCCGGAATATGTGATCTCCCCTCTTGTTCAAGTGTATACAACGTCTGATACATGACATTGTTACAGACGTAAGTCCCCGCTGTATTGCTTATTTTGGCAGGATACTTGGCGCCTACCAATCGATCCACCATCTTCCTTATCGGTAGAGTGGAAAAGTAGGCTGCTTTCCCGTCTTGTTCAATGGGGGCATCTTTCCAGGCAACGCCTTCGTTATCCACCGCACCATCTCGACAGTTTATAGCGATGCGCTCAGGCGTTACATTCACTCTACCTGCAGCTAGTCCCAATGAAACGATGGCGTCCGGTTGACGTTCTCTTATCATTTCCGTTATGGCTTTTCCCGCTTCATCAAAGACAACGGGTAATACTTCCCCTTGTACCTTGTAAGGCCCAACCTGCTGACCGTTTAATGCGCTTACCACTTCTTCGGTTGGATTAATAGGGTGATCTAAAAAAGGCTCGAAACCTGTGAGTAAGATCTGTTTTTCACTCATCGTATCCTCTCCCTTAGTTCTTACGACGTTAATCTTATGGCCAAGTGAGATGCCAAGTAAGATTAAAACTTATAAGAAATGTCAAAAAAAATAATCCATTAAGTTGATTGATGCCCCTTGTTCCCCTTTGCTTTTTGGCCTGTCTTCTCTTGGTTCCTAGCCTTCACATGGTTTCTAGAAAAAATAATACTCAATACCATCAGTCCATCAGAGGGCCATCCCTTTTTCAACCGTGAGATACCCTTACGATAGGGTAACCATTGAACGACGGTCATGTAGAGATTCAAGACGAGAAAGACATATAATGCATGAGCGAGGAGAGTGTTCAAGCTTTGGCTGAATGTCACATAAAGCTCCCAGCTTAAAATATAGGTTATGAAGCTTAAGACACCGCCCCCCATGGCTACGCATAAGCGTTGCCATTTAGGGTACGCCTCTTCGTCCTTCACCTCGGTATAGCCTCCCAAGAAATTGTTCCAATTCCACTCAAAAGGAATCCTACCATGTTTCCAGGCTTTAATGGACCGCCCCGTCCCTAACTGCACACGGGTGACTTGCATCTGGCATAGCTTGGCTACACTCACGTGCCCCCACTCGTGTATATAAGACACGACAGGGAAAAACAAAATGAGGAGTAAAAATATGTATAATACGTCCAAAACAATCGCCTCACTGTCCTGTTCATTCAGGTACGAAAAAATGCGAAAATATGCTATGACCTGACCTTAAATAAAAAGAGACCTTTTTCGGTCCCTCATCATTGAGATGTGTCGTTGTTCTGCTCTTTTTGGTAATTTTCATACTTATCATATAGTTGAGCTAGCTCACGCTCTAATTGTGATAAAATCTGTTTTCCTGCAGCTTCTGTAATCAAACCTAAACGTAGAGCAAAATCTATTTCACGAGAAAGTCCAAACATTTGGGTATCTAAGACTTCTTCATAAAGAGGGCATTGGGGCATTGTCAAATTTTCCATCTGCACAGCAATTAGCTTTAAGATCTTGTCTGCATCAGCCTTTAATAGAGCCAACGCCTTCTCATTGCTCTCTAGTACGGTTTCGGTTGACAATTGTATCCCTCCGTTCGTCCATCCTACTCTTCATGATAAGACGTTGGACGAAAAATTGCAAGAAATCCATAAAATATTTGCTCTCAGGGCCTGGTGATAAGCAAAAAAGTAGAAGGATCATAAAAGATTCTAAAAGATACTGAAGTCCCAGCGTTTAGATATAGACTCGAGTAATGAGACACCACCGACACTGTTACCTTTCTCATCAAGAGAAGGTCCAAATACACCGATGCCCAGTTGGAACGGCACAGCGCCTAATATACCGCCGGACACGCCACTTTTAGCCGGTATGCCTACATGAATAGCAAACTCTCCAGAAGCGTTATACATCCCGCAGGTGACCATGAATGTTTTACAGATTCGCGCGACATGTACAGGCATCATTTGTCTACCGCTCGCAATATCTTTACCCTCATTGGCTAAGACGGCGCCTATCCGTGCTAAATCTAAACAGGTGACTTCTATGCCGCACTGTTGAAAATATAACGCTAAAATGTCTTCGATTGAACCGGTTAGCACACCGTCTTCTTTCATAAAATGGGCAAGGGCACGGTTTAAATGCGCTGTTTCATGCTCTGACCGAGCCACTTTTTCATTGACAGAAATCTTGGTATTGCCACTTAATTCATGTACAAACTGTAAAAGCCTTCCTAGCTTGTCATTAACCGTTTGGCCGTTTATCAGAGATGTCACTGCTATGGCACCAGCATTGATCATCGGGTTGAGAGGTTTGCGTGGATTCATCGTCTCTAATTTAATGATGGAGTTAAAGGGGTCCCCTGTCGGTTCCATACCGACCACATCAAAAACGACATCCTCGCCTCGGTCCATTAATGCTAACGCTAAAGCCAACACTTTTGAGATACTTTGCATCGTAAATGGTCTTGAGGTATCGCCCGCTTCAACCACTTCACCATCCAATGTACAAACACTGACACCAAGAAGGGAAGGGTCCACCTTCCCTAGCTCCGGTATATAGTCGGCAACCTCACCTTCACAGCATAACATTTGATGCTCTTCAACCATGAGATTAAGCTCTCTTTTGAGCTCAGTAGAGGATAATGTTTCCTGTCCGAATCGTGATGTGAGCACCGCTTACCCTTCCTTTAAACAACGTTTATTCGTTCGCCGCTACTTTTTTAGCGTTATCAGATGTGAGCGACAATATGAAATCAATCGTGTACTGATTGAATTGTTTTGGTTTTTCTAGACTGCATACGTGTCCACATTTCTGAAAGACGCGAAACGTGACATTCGTGAATTTCTGGTGAATGAGTTTCGCCGTTTTTAAGAATACGTGATCTTCGTCCCCCATCATCACGAGGGTTGGAATATTAATATTTGTTGGAAGGGATTCAAATATACGCTCTTTTTGTATGGCACGCCACCATTTGAGAAACGCTTCTGTTGTGACCTTTTTTGACTCTCGGATAAACAGTTTACGGGCAGCTGCATGTCGTTTCTTAGGCATGAACAGATAGGCGAACAGTCGGTAGACAATATCCTTGTCACACCAGCGGACTAATAGCTTGTCCCCTACGAGAATCATACCTCTAATAAACCATGAATACTTGGTAATCAGTCCACCGAAAATTAAACTTTTAACCATATGCCGGTAGTGAACCACAAAGCGTTGTAGAATCATGGTGCCAAAAGACACACCACAAAAGTGAGCTTGCTTAATATTTAACTGTTGTAATAGTTGCTTTAGGTCGTGGGCAGCCATATCAAAAGAATAGTCTGCTTCATCCACTGGCATCTGCTTAAGGGTTTCGCCATGTCCTCGAATATCGTACACCAAAACCTTAAAATGCTTGGCGAATGCTTGGACCTGCTTGTACCACATTCTTGTTGAACCACCAGCGCCATGTAGTAGGATGAGCCACTCTTTATTCTCTTGTCCATGGATTTCGTAATAATGTCTCACGTCTTACGCTCACTCCATCCATCGATCTATTTTGACAAAAGGTTACAAAAATTGTCCAATCTATATCATAACAGATTCCATCCCTCTCTGCACAGCATAGTTTTTCCATTACCGGTCCTCACTTCCTGCTTCGAAACTGCACACATTTGATTTATACTGTGATGTGACAAAAAGACGTCAAGCTTTTATAATGGAGACGACTCATTACCTAAAAAGCCATTACAGAAAGGACGTTATCTTAACATGGATGTCATTCAAATTAAAGGTGCCACAAAGTTCACCATACACTTAGACCCTAGCGTATGGATTTTTGACAGAAGAAAAATAGATTTAGACGTATACACACAACAAGGTGAGAGGCAAGAGGTTGACGAACGCACAATAACCGGTTCCTACGGTATACCATTTGAACCTTTCCTTAAAAATGCAGAACCGATGCCAGAAGCAAAATACGTCAAATGTCATGTGAACGACAGCGAGGTCATCACTCTGACGATGGACGAGGCACTTCAAGCGGTCCTTGGTTTCTCTCAAGGTGGAAGCCCTCTAAAAGAAGATGGTCCTGTTCATCTCTATTACGGTGACCAACGGTACAACGAAGCACCTATTACTCATATCACAGGATTTGAAGTGACTGAATAAGTCACCCACTGTCCCTGTTTTATATATTGTGCTTTATTATAGAAAGGCGTAAGCGCTTCATTATGATAGTAGAAACATGTCTTTTTCCCTTTGCGTAGGCAATCGCGTATGACGGCCTGCGCTAGGCTTGTCGCTATGCCGTTATGTCGATAGTGTGGGTCTACATAAAGACCACCTAACAAGGCATATTTTGGCGATTTTTTTAAAACCATCATCGTGCCCATGATGGCGCGCGGCTGATTTGTGTTAACGGCGAGAAAAAGATCTTGACGATGAATGAGCGTCTGTATCAGCTTTTGATCAATCAGGCTTTCCACCTCACTTGCCTGAAATAAATGTTGGATGAGAGGGAAGTCTAATGGCGTCGCATGACGAATCGTAATCCCTTTCATGGGAGAGTAGAGACGAGCCAACTGTTTCTCTGTCTGATTACTTTGCACTAAGAAGTACGCTTTTTCCAAACAGTTTATACGTCCGCCATGTGGCAGGTTTGTCAATATCGTCTCAATGACATCACGGTTACCGTGAGTAATAAACTGGGGCGTTTCATGCTGTATCCAATGATACAGAGGTGAGTTTGTAGAAGGCGGGTGGGCATACCCAAAAAGCATTAAGGACTCATGTTTGTATATAATGCCCTTGATGCTACTATTGCTCACTTCAGCATACCATCGTTGCTTTGTGTTATGATGTTCTAACTGCTCCAGTGCGTCTAAAAGCATGACATGCCAAGACTCATGACTTTTTAAGAAGTCATAAATACGTTGACGTTCCCGATGATTTATGGGAACAATAGCATGAGGCATATAGATGACTCCTTTCTAATTTCACTGAATCGTTACTACCTTTATATGCCTATACCTCGACAAACGGGTGTTTTAAGAGTAAAATATTGTGAAGGATACATACTAGCGATAAGGAGGTTAAAGTTGTGTTTGAAATAACTGCCATTATTATTGCCTTGCTTTGCGTTTGGGGATGCTTGAAGATGGTACGAGAAAAAAATCTTCTCGGTATGGGGATGTCTGCCACCGCAGCCGCTGTATTTGGGTGGTTTGCTGTGATGTCTATTTTATTCCCACAATAACCATAGGGGATTAAGTTCATCTTTTATCATGTGCTAAATAAAAATATTGCTTATATATACGGATAACCAATAACATGTTAAAAAAAAAAGACAATAGTTTTAAACAAAAAACGGTCGCTAAGGACCGTTTTTATTTTATTTCTACCCGAGGCATCATGTGCTTACATTTGCAGGTGTCATCCTATAGGTGCCAAACTAGTTTATTCTTCATAGCGGGCATACGCTTCGTTTGTTTCTTCAACCTCCACCCACTTCACTTGCGGTCGATTCGTCTTGCTCTCACATAAGGTCTTAATATGATTGAAAAAAACCTCCGCTACTTTCTCAGTGGAAGGGATCGCGCCCCCCTGTTCCGGATCAAATTCAGGAAAATCATTGAGGAGATGATGATCATAACGTTTCTCAATGGCGTGCTTCACCTCACGGAAATCGATGAGCATTTGGCTACTATCTAGCTCAGTTCCTTCAACGCAAAAGGTGACTTTATAATTATGACCGTGTACGCGTTCGCACTTCCCTGCCCCTTTGACACTGTGAGCACAGGACATCCAAAAATGTTTCACCAATGTGTACTTACCCATGTAAAACCAACTCCGTCTATATAAAATCAAGCTTCCATTGACAGCTTATTTTAATTCAAATGATTTAATTCAGGTTACATATCATTCAGCTTAATGCAGGTTATATATAATGCAGCTTAATTAATTCAGCTTATTCAATGTCTAGTCTTAACAGCTCAATACCGATCCACCCGTATGTTCGCTTTCATTATGTCTACTAAAGGTCTCTAAAGTAAGGTACTGATACGCATTGGCTGACAGACCATGTAACATTATATCAGGTTTTACTCTTCATTGGCATCTCAATTGCATAACGCTCCCTTTTTCCGTTTACAATAAGGTCAATCATTTAATACACAAGCGTTGTAAGCGTTATACCGAAATAGGTGTCACTTAAGTAAAATGATACCCTTTATGTTAATGCATGAGTGGAGGATGTTAAACATGTCTATGTGTCCAATTTGTAATGGTCTGGAACCATTTCAATACGTTTGTCCCCATTGCTCTCAAAACATGGATAATCAGGGGCGTCTGGCCGATTTTTTTGCTGATTACAGTCCTTATAGAGAGTACGATCATGTCGATATGTCCAATGGCTACGCAGACGTTCAAAATGAACAGTGTATTCATTACGCCTTCTGCACAAACTGTGGTCGTTCTGAAAATGTTGCTATACAGGAAGTGTCAACGAGAGACATATATGAATCATTATAATGCTTATTTACCTTTTTCCTTTTTTATCCTGAATGTCACGTTACCTTGACCTCTCCAGTCTAATTTTACCATAAGGATTTACGAAATAACAAAAATCAATGACGGATCATCTCCAAAGAAAAGGGTTGAAAATGGCAAAAGGACATATATATTATATAGTAAGGTAACCTGAGCTTTCGCTATTCAGATTATATTACGGGGTAGAAGGAGGAAGACAATTGGATAAAAAGAAGGTCAATTATAGGGTGAGTAACGATATTACACTTTCTGTCTATGACTTTTCAGATTACATCAGTTGTGCTGAAATTTTGTATAAGGGTCATTCCTACCATGCTTTTTGTACGGACCACGAGCAAATTGAAGACTGGATGGAAAACCCCGAAGAATTAGAAACGATCTGTCGGGAACATTTACTCAAACATACCGATGCAGACAAACCATCGCCCGCCTACGATTATCAAACCGTTGATCTGGATGAAGACTATCACGTGCAGTATTACCCTTATTCGGATTATCTACTGTGTATTGTGGTTTTACACCAAGATAGCGTTGTGCATTCGTTTTGCACTGATCATGCCACATTTGAAGAGTGGCAGGACGAACCTGATACTTTTTTGAGTGCTATTCATAAAATGTTAAGAAAATAACATCCGCCTAAGACATAAATCCTATATAATAAGACATAATGGATCTGTATTATCACAACATCTACCATTGGAGACCATCATGTTGAATAAGAAAATAGGATTTACACTTAGTTATGTTTTACTTGGGCTGATGATCTACACGTATCATGAAAGTTTATTAGACTGGATTAGTTCCGCCAACCTTAGACACATTCCCATCATCGTGGTCATCGCCACTTTAACCTCCTCTATACCAGTCGTTCCCTATCCAGTGGTTGGCTTTGTGATCGGCGCTGCTTATGGTCCCCTATTGGGGGGGATACTGATTTGGACTGGCTCAACATGTGCGTCTCTTGTTATATTTATTTTTGTCCGCCATGTTTTCCGTGATTGGGGAGACCGTTACTTAGAGAAAGATCATATAGTGGGAAAGATCACGGTATTATTTGAACGGAATGCGTTTCTTGCTATCGTCTTTACCCGCATGATTCCCATTGTGCCCTCTATCATCATCAACATATATGCCGCATTAAGTCACGTAAAGTTTGGCGTGTATGCGGTGGCCTCGGCTATTGGCAAAGTTCCGTCTATGTTATTGTTCGCCCTCATCGGTGACCAAGCTTTTTCCAATCCAGAAAACATCCTACTGACCGTTATCATCTATACAACGTTCCTAAGTATCGTGCTAAGTGCATATCACGTATGGAAAAAGAAAATAGCCTTAGGAGAAACCTCCTAAGGCTATTCAAATCCCATATATCGTTATACTCTATATGTTTTGTGTCAATTATTATAGTTTTACAACGTTTGAAGCTTGTGGTCCACGGTCACCTTCAACGATTTCAAATTCAACACGTTGACCTTCATCTAATGTCTTGAACCCTTCAGCTTGGATTGCGCTGAAGTGAACGAATACATCGTTACCCCCTTCAACCTCGATAAATCCATAACCTTTCTCTGCGTTAAACCATTTAACTGTACCTTGTTGCATGAACAAAAACCTCCTAAAACAATTTCTGGCATAAGCCAAATTTTTTGACTTACCTTAAAAGAGGGTGAAGGGAAACAAAAATAGTCCTACCAAAGTGGAGGCGTTACTTGAAATCCTCCTATTCGGTACGACTTCAAATCCCACAATCCATCTTTCTCAGTAATGCACTTAAAATTAAATATTAAGTCAGCTTTATAGTGACCTTAATATTTATTTCATGTTACAACAAAAAACTGTCGGTGTCAATTCCTGATCATGATTATTCAACTCCCAAATTTAAAATTCGAACTTACAATAGTAAAAGCCATGACAACGTCATGGCCATTAAAAAGGAGGTTTCTAGGGACACTGGAAACGGGAGGTTTGAATTAATGTAATATATCCTATGTATCCTTAATCACTTTGACAAGGCTGTCAACCATGCATGTCAGAAAAGGCGCATTCATTAATCTTTATAACTATAGTTGAATGCCCTGTCTGATTCTTTTCCCCTGCATAGTATATCGTAACTAAACAGGAAAGGAGGAGCATGCATGTCTCACTTTAACAACTTTTCTCTTATCGTAGTGCTGTTCGTTCTTCTTATCATCGTGGGATGCGGATGTAACATCTACTAATATTTAATATATAAATGAAAGGAGAATGCACACATGAGTTGGGGCTGTGGATGTAACTACGGTGGTTATGGTGGCAGTTACGGTGGATACGGACAACAAGGCTTTGGAGGGTTTGCCCTCATTGTTGTACTATTCGTCCTCCTTATCATCGTAGGGAATGGGTTCACCGACTAGTTAATCGTAAAAAAAGCACAACGATGCCTTTCGTTGTGCTTTTTTTCAATTTATTTTTAATAACGTGCCCCCCCCCCCGATAGCGAATATGTTTCTGTTTCGCCTTAAGAAGGAAACACTGACCTCGAGCATACTCAGCGTATGCCCTCTGATATGGATAATATGGCTAAGATTAAGATCATGCCCTTGAGTAAGTAAGAAAGTTTCTCTGATGAAACCTTGCTTGCAATCAATGCCCCAAGTTGCCCCCCGATTAAGGCACCAGGTGCTAAAATCATAAGTAGAAACCAATCGATGTTTTGCATGTATATATGACTCATACTCCCTGTGATTGAAGACAATAGTATAACAAACATTGTGGTTGCAATCGCCATGTGTGTTGGAAACCAAAAAAGTAGGATCATAGCAGGCACGAGTAATGACCCCCCACCTATGCCTAGCAAGCCTTGGACCAAACCGATGAGAAAACAAATACTTAGAGCAAGCACATAATGATAACCATATTCTACTGTTTGTCCTTGATCATCGGTGTATGTTCGGGTCATATGCCAGCGTATATCTTTTGGGGTCACTCGTTTGTTTTTAATCAGAAGGAAAAGAATAATGATCATCATAAATCCAAAAACAAGATGGAATAATTTCTCGTCTAGCCCCTGATTCAAATACGCGCCAGCTATGGACCCTGGTCCACTGGCGAGAAAGAAAAAGAATCCACTCTTGAAGTCCACTGTCTTTTTCTTAGCGTAGGATAGTGTGGACCCGAGTGCCGTGAAACTGACGACGAGTAAAGAGGTCCCTACAGCTATTTGTGGTGTGACATGTGCCAAGGGAGGAAATGTATGGCTCATAAACAATAGGCCTGGTACAACGAAAACACCACCTCCAAGTCCCACTAAACTCCCAACAGTCGATGCAAACAAGCCTAACAGGAAAACGACAATCCAAAACAAATACATTTTTATACTCCTATTCTATCGTTGAAACCTCCTAGTGGCCCTAGGAGGTTGACAGAGAATTTCACACATGCTTTTGATATCATTTTTGGCCGATCTGACGTCGCTTATACGCGCCATGATGGGTCGGTCCAATACCATGCCCGATAGCAAGGGATTCTTCTATAGCGCAGGTGATGAACGATTTAGCTGTCTGCGTCGCTTCACGAACATCCTGTCCCTTCGCTAAACCGGCTGCTATTGCGGCAGCAAACGTACACCCTGTCCCATGTGTATGCTTCGTTTCAATCCGCTTGGCTGGCAGGTATGTGACATCATGTCCATCGAACACGACATCCGTTGCATCGTCATCTGACAGGTGACCTCCTTTTAGCACGACGCAGGAGGCACCCATGGCATGTATACGCTTTGCGGCCTCCTCCATTTCTTCTAGAGATGTGATACGATCCCCACCTAGTATCACTTCTGCTTCAGGTACGTTCGGGGTGATGACGGAGGCAATAGGAATTAAGGCTTGTCTCACAGCCTCAATGGCCTCTTCCTGAAGTAAAGTCTGTCCCCCTTTGGCCACCATCACAGGATCAATGACAATGTTTTTCACGTTATACTTATTGAGGTAATCTGCAACAATTTCAATAATCTCAGAGCTGAACAGCATTCCCGTCTTAACAGCATCTACCCCAATATCAGATAATACGGCATCGAGTTGAGCGATGACAGCTTCCCTCGATTGGGGAAAGACACCGTGAACACCTTGAGTGTTTTGGGCTGTTAGTGCCGTGATGACTGACATCCCGAAGGTCTCTAACTCCTGAAAGGTTTTTAAATCTGCTTGTATGCCAGCGCCGCCTCCGCTATCAGACCCGGCGATTGTTAAAGTACGATAAACCACCATAATTCCTCCTCAGACCATACAGCTGCCCTTAGACCACAAATCTATGTGAAACGCATCGGATCAAACAGCTGTACGTTTATATTTGTTTGTTTCCCTTCATAGAGATCAGCAACAAGGGTTGCATTACGTGGGCTTAAAAGAATCCCATTTCTATAATGGCCACTAGAGATGAGCACATTTGGTAGATGAGGTAGCGTACCGATGAGGGGATAGCCATCTTGTGTGGCCGGTCTTAATCCAGCCCATTGATGGAATGGCTCCTCTTTTTCCATATAAGGAAAAAGTCTGCGACTCCATTTCTTCAAGCGCTGAATGCCTTTCTCAGTGGTTGAAACTTCAAAACCGGCTACATCTTCTGAAGCCCCACAAACAACACTACCGATTTCTTTTGATACGACATAGCCTTGGCTAGAAAACACCATATGTCTCACCTCTGTGGCTGGCCTGTTTTGGTAAGCACAGATTTGTCCTCTAATCGGAAAAACGGGAAGTTGAACGCCAAGTGTTTTTTCATAAGAAGAAGTCCACGCCCCGGTCGCTAGAATACATCGCTCAGCGTGAAAAACCCCTTGTTGTTCTGTATGCAAGTTAACGACATCTTGGGTCACTTCACCGATCGTCACTTCACCAACATGTTCCTGAACCTGGACACCTAGCCGCAGGCACGCCTCTTTTAGCGCCTGTACATAATGTGGCGCATAGAGATGGTGCTCCTCTGGATAATACATGGCCGCCGTTGCATCGGGCGTGAGATGTGGCTCCAACGCCCTAAGCTGTGGACCTTTAACGATCTCAGCCTGTACATCCCACCCGTTTTGCCATTCTAGGCGTGTCTCAAGTCCTAGCTCATCTGCTTCATGGAACACCACATGCAAACTCCCATTTGTGTTGTATTCAAAATCCATTTGTGATACTTCTTTCACGCGACTTTGCCACTCGGGATACATTTTCAGGCTTTGGTGGGCAAGGGTGAAGAAATCATCAGGATCTTCCCCTATCTCAGAGTAGGGGGCAAGCATGCCGGCTGCGGCTCCAGTTGCTTGTCCACCACATGCTCCACGTTCCAGTATTGTGATTTGATGCCCTCTAGAGGCAAGTTCAAAGGCGATGGCTAGACCGATCACACCACCGCCTACGATGATACAGGGTTGTGTTTTGCTCATCATTAATCTATCCTCTTCCCTTACTACTTAGAGATGTGTTCTAATACACTACTGGCTGTGGCGTATTTTTTCTTAGGGATCCGTCCGGCAAGGTAGGATAGCCGTCCGGCATCAATCGCTAGTTTCATCGCCCTGGCCATCTTCACTGGGTCTTTCGCTTTGGCCACTGGGGTATTCATGAGAACGCCAGACGCCCCGAGTTCCATCGCTTGAGCTACATCGCTAGCGGAGCCCAGACCAGCATCGACAATAATCGGGACATTCGCCTCTTCGACAATGAGCTGAAGGTGATAAGGGTTTAATATCCCTAATCCTGTTCCTATCGGTGCACCACCTGGCATCACAGCTGCTGCCCCCGCTTCTTCCAGCCGTTTACATAAGACCGGGTCATCTGAGGTATACGGTAAAACAACAAATCCTTCGTTCGCTAATACCTCTGTTGCTTTTAATGTTTCAACCGGATCCGGTAGCAACGTTTTTTCATTGACACTGATTTCAATCTTAATCCAATTGGATATGCCCGATGCCTTCGCGAGTCTAGCAATACGGATCGCTTCTTCCGCATTTTTGGCTCCGCTCGTATTCGGCAAATAAGTGAAGGACATCCCCTCTAAGTGCTGCAATATGGCATCTTCTTCCGGGTCTTCCAAATTCACTCTTCTAATGGCGAAGGTCAAAATCTCTGATTCGGACGCCTTGATCGCTTCTTGTTGAATATAGGGGTTCGGATATCGACCAGTTCCAATCATGAAACGCGAGCGAAACTTTTGCCCCCCTATTTCTAGAACGTCATTTTCTAAAATGTCCATTTGTGATCCTCCTCTTGGTCGCTTCGGCTTCGTTTAGCCGCCTCCCACAAAATGTACAAGCTCAATCTTCGCACCCGGTTCTAACTGATGATCCTCCCATATGGCGCGATCAATAATTTCACCGTTCACTTCGGCTACCACGTGCGCTTCTTTCAAGCCATAATGTTGAACAAGTTCTTGAACTGTTTGTAACTCCAGCTCTATTTGTTTGCCATTCACCGTTAGTTGCATGTTTGTCTCACTCTCCTCTCGCACGTTTAATCTCCTGACTAAAGGCAGCGGCGGTGGCCTTCACGTCTTCCGCACCAACGATGGCACTGATGACACAAATACGTCGGGCACCAGCCTTAAGAACGTCCTGAACGTTATGCAGTTTGATGCCACCAATGGCAACGTAAGGCATATCAACGTGTTCAGTCACCTGCTGAACGTAATCCAAGCCAACTGGGTCTACAACATCCGCCTTACTCTTCGTCTCAAACACAGGACCAACGCCGATATAATCGGCTCCATTTTTCTTGGCTTCCTGCGCTTCTTCCAGCGCGTGTGTGGAAATACCGATGATTTTATCTGGTCCGAGTATTTTCCTTGCCTCTTGTAATGGGAGGTCATCTTGCCCAAGGTGTATCCCGTCAGCGTCTACAGCGAGCGCTATATCTATATGGTCGTTGACGATAAAGGGCACATTGTATCTAGCAGTTAATGAGCGTAGCGCCTTGGCCATATCTAGCAATTCTTTTTTAGATTTGTCTTTCTCTCTTAATTGTACAATATCAGCCCCACCAAGAATCGCTTCTTCTATCACCTGTAGATAGTCCTTTCCTTGATAAAACTGTTCTCCCGTAATGACATAGAGATGGAAATCCTGCTTCAAGGTGAATCCTCCTTCATGTGTGTGTATAAACGCTCTTAGATCAATCCCGATTATAAGTTAGTACCAAAAAAATGTTAGTTCCAAAAAATGTCTGATACAAAAAGGAAGAAAGCTTCCTGTAAGAAAGCTTCCTCTTGTTCAGCCAGTATATGGACTTACGATGAAGACTTTCCTACGCTGGTACCAACCAGATCAGGTTCTTAGGGTTGTAAAAAACACCTTTACTCTCAGCCCTGTAGGGGGCACCCCTAGTCTTGTCAATCGTCTTTTAAGTTGTGACTACATGCTAAAGGCAAAGGTCATAGCTATAAGTTTGATGATCTAACCAGCCTTATTACAAGACTTTTATACTATTTCATCTCCTATTATAACATTGCGACACAGGTTTCTCTATTGTAAAGTCTCTATGTTTTATGGTCGTTTGATGTTTATACTGATGATGTCATAAAAGGTGCAGCAGAAATCTGCTGCACCCTTTTTATACTCTAATTATTATGATTCGTGTAATCTGCGTATACGTTCATTAAGATCGGGGTGACTAGAGAATAACTGAGACATCCCTTGTTTCCCACTAATTTTAAGCGTAGCGACAGACGATTGGCTATTATCCACGGCATGAACATGACGTTGTAGCGATTGTAGCGCATGAACCATCTTATCTTTACCGGCTAGGTGTGCCCCACCCTTATCAGCATGGAACTCACGGTAGCGTGAGAAGGCCATAACGGCAATGCTGCCTAGGATAGAGAACAGGATCTGGAACACGAGCACGGCAATAAAATGGACAATGCCTTGTAACTCAGGCTTGACAAAGCGTGACGCGGCAAAGGCGGCAATTCGTGCCAAGAAGACCACGAACGTGTTGACGACCCCTTGAATAAGGGTCATCGTGATCATATCGCCGTTTTCAATGTGCGCCACCTCGTGGGCTAACACCCCTTCAACAGCGTCGGAATCCATTGATTGCAATAGCCCTCTAGAAACAGCCACGAGTGAACGATTTTTGGTAGGACCTGTGGCAAAAGCGTTGACCTCTGGAGATTCGTAAATCCCAACCTCAGGCATGACCGTTATACCAGCTTTACGTGAAAGGTCGTGTACTTTATCTACTAGGGCTCTTTCAGCGGATGAAAGATTAGCATTCGGATCTAGTACGCGCACCCCCATCGCTTTTTTAGCCATCCATCTGGATATAGCCAGTGAGACGAAAGCGCCACTAAAACCGATCACGGCACTCAAAACGAGTAATTGTTGGTATTGGATCTTGCCATTATCAATGTAGCCCGTAAACCCAATCAAATTCAATACAATCATAATGGTAGCCAATACGAGTATATTGGTTAGTATAAATAGAAAAATTCTTTTACCCACTATACATCCCCCTTTAAATTTATCCCATTCTTTATGAGCTTATATATTTTTAATTATAAACGAAATAGAATCAAAATTTAGATCCCTTTTTTTGATCATTTCATGACATTTATTTTAACATAAACCCTTTACTTTGGAGAAAGGATTTCATGTGTGTTCGTCTCGGTTCACCTAACGTTTTGACCATCATGTCTGACCAAGTGTCTGTTCGCTTACCTTGCGTGCGTTCTTCATAGTAATGTTTCATAACATTGTCAAACTCTTCCACGTGAGACTCAATATGTTCGTAAGTGGGATATTCATTCTCAAAATAAATGGCTTCCTGTGGGAGTCGCGGCTTCTGTGCAGGATCTTGATCTGGATAGCCCATACACATACCAAAAACAGGGTAAACGAGGTCAGGTAGGTTCAGTAAGTCACTAACCTTTTGTATTTCATTACGAATTCCTCCAATGTAAACAGTGCCTAAGCCATGCGCCTCCGCTGCTATAGCTGCATTTTGAGCTGCGAGCGCCGCATCGACTGAGGCCACTAAGAACGGCTCTGTGTGATTGAAACTATCTGTTTCTACCCCCTGCTTGGACAACACATGCTCTAACCTGTTAAGGTCCGCGCAGAATACGAGGAAGTGTCCACACTGCTCGACATAGGACTGCTGTCCCGCCCATTCCGCTATTTGCCGTTTTTTCTCTTGGTCAGTAACACCTATGATGGAGTAGGCCTGAACATGACTCGACGTTGAAGCCATTTGCGCTGATGACAAAATATCTTCTTTGACATCCGCTGGAATAGGTTGTTGTTTAAATTTGCGGATAGAGCGATGGGATTGTAAGTGTTTTGTGATGTCTACTTGGTGTGTCATCGTTAAGTCAACTCCTTCAGTCATCGTGATCGTTATCTTTTATCATACTAAGTCAAAAAAATAAAAGTAAGTAGTATGGCCACTAAGGCAGCACTACCCGTACAGAGCGCATTAACGGCGTCGTTGTTTAACCATGTGGTCCCTTTGACGAGCCTGCCTGCCTGATGACAATGATGCTTATGTTCGGTCATACGCTGACATTTCGGACAATGGTATAAACCCTGCCATTTGGCTCCTACGAAGGTATCAACCCAATTCCCAATCCAACCAGCCAACCCCAGTAGGATGAGGATAGACGTAGTAGTAGCACCTAAGTCAACATTGGGGATATGAGACAATTGTTGATGTAAAAGCGGCCAGGAAACAAGGGCCGTAGACCACGCTCCAATCATACTTGCCACTGTTCCTGGTAAAGTAATACCACCGGACGTCCCTTTAGCCACTTTTTTACGCGTTAGTAGGTCGAGGGGTAGGGATGGACTGTTTTTACCAACTTCTGAAGCCCATGTATCCGAGCTCGCAGCGGCTAGCGAGGCTGCGAAACCGAATAACCACCATGGTGAGGGACTGAAAGCAAAGATCAGAGCACACCCCGCCGCTACTCCCCCATTTGCCAAGACCTGATAGGCATCTCGCTGATCACCTTTATGTTCAACCGCAACCGCCTGCGAACCATCTGACCCCTTTCTCCACTTACTTAAGTAAGAGGAGGTAGCAAAAAAGTAAGCCAACACTAAGAACCCAAGTAAACCTGTCCCCCCCACGACCGTCGTTCCAACCACAATCGCTGCTAGACTCCCTGACCGAGTTAAGTGTTGCTTATGGTAGGCCACGTACGCTAGGCTCATGCTGATAAGTGCGCCTAATCCCCACAACAATGATAGTCCTCCTTCTCCGGTTGGCATGTTTACCCCTGTGAACCTGCCATTGTCTGTTTCCTCCTAGTATACTACAATAAAAGGAATGAGTATAAGGAGTTGAGCTGATGAGTTACCAATTTGTATTTGATGAGCGCTTAGGCATTTCTCTACCCGTACTCGAGAAGCCTTGGGAGGACTATTCACTTGCTGAACAATCTCAAATGATTCTCGAATGGGAGTCCCACCGTTCAGATATTCCTGACAGGATAAAAGAAATTGAAAAAATAATCATTGGCAAACAACAAATGCTAAGCGTAGAAGAGAACTTTCAACGATCATGTGAATTAAATAAAGATATTGCAGAACTTGCAAGTGTCATTAATGACCTCAATATTTGGTTCCGTATTCAGCAAGACACACAACGCAAAATGCACGCCTAATGACTGGACGAGATTGGCAAAAAACGAACGCCCCCGGTGCGATATAAAACCGGGGGCGTTTAATATGCTATGAGCTGTGTTTGTGTTTTGCCTTGTTTGTTTGTTTAAAGTTTGATCGTGTTTTGTATTGTATTGGGTGTCTTTTTTGGTATCTGACTGACAAGCATGATGCAAAAGCTTTATTGGCAAAATATCACAGGGTGAATGTTTTGGCTAAGCCAGGGACCTTCTTACCCTTATGGTCATAGTAAGTGAATGATAATGTCTTAGCCCCCTCACCTTCTGCTACATCTAGAATAGCAAATGTAGGCACTGAAAATCCTCTCGGGTGTCTCAGGCTTCCTGGATTCATGTAAATGACGCCATCTTCTCGCTCACAGTAAGGCGTATGTGTGTGACCAAATAAGACTACATCAGCTCCTGCTTCCTGCGCTTTGTATTTCAGGTTTAACAAGGAAAACTCTACTTGATATAAATGACCATGTGTCACAAAAAATGTTAACCCCGCCCAATTCACAACTTGATCGTTGGGCACACCCGCACGGATGTCATTATTTCCTTTGACAAGGACCATCTTGTTTAATGGAAACATGTTCTCGTCAACACAAAAGTCCCCACAGTGGAAGCCTTTGTCAACCTTGACTTTTTCGGCCAGTGTTTTTAAATCTTTTTTCAAACCGTGCGTATCACTTGTGATTAAAGCTTTCATTTTAACCTATTACCGCTCCTTTTGTTTGCATAGTGCCTTTAATCAGTGACCGCTCCTTTAGAAGCCGATGATACCGTTTTGGCATATTTATAGAGCACACCTTTATGGTACTTCAAACCGGGTGCAGTCCAGGCACGTCTGCGTTGTTCTAAATCTTCGTCAGAAACATCCACTTTCAGTTCCTGCGTTTCACTATCAATGGTAATGGTATCACCCTCTTGAAGCAAACCAATCGGTCCACCCACTTGTGCCTCAGGCGCTACATGGCCTACCACTAAGCCGTGTGTGCCCCCAGAAAATCTTCCGTCCGTTAGTAGTCCAACTTTTTCTCCTAGTCCTTTACCAACGAGGATAGCTGAAATGGATAACATTTCAGGCATACCTGGTCCCCCTTTTGGGCCTTCATAGCGAATAACGAGAACATCCCCGGGATTGATTTGATCATTCAATACGGCTTCTGTTGCTTCTTCCTCAGAATCAAAGACTCGTGCTGGCCCCGTGATTTTCTTCACCTTTAGGCCCGACATTTTAGCCACAGCCCCTTCAGGTGCTAAATTTCCTCTGAGGATCACGAGAGGCCCAGTCGTCTTCAACGGTTCATCGAAAGAACGAATGACTTCTTGGCCTTCTTTTAAGCTATTTGCTTGCTGTAGGTTTTCTTTTAGAGTTTGTCCAGTCACTGTGAGACAATCTTCATGGAGTAAACCTTGATCTAAGAGTTCCTTCATGACAGCTGGCACACCGCCCACTTCAAACAGGTGTTGCATCACGTATTGACCGCTCGGTTTAAGGTCGGCAATATGAGGCGTACGCTCACGTATCCGTTCAAAGTCATCAAGGGAGAGATCCACATCAACCGCATGTGCAATAGCTAATAAATGCAGGATAGCGTTAGTAGAACCCCCCAGGGCCATGACAACGGTGATCGCATTTTCGAATGCTTCCTTCGTCATAATATCCTTAGGATAAATCCCTTTGCGTAAGAGATTCATCACAGCTTGACCGGCACGTTCACAGTCATCTCGTTTATATTCATTCGTTGCCGGATGAGAAGAGCTTCCCGGTAAGCTCATACCCATCGCTTCAATGGCGGACGCCATCGTATTTGCTGTATACATCCCGCCACATGAACCTGGCCCAGGACACGCTTGGCACTCAATCTCATGTAGCTCATCTTCATTAATCATACCTTTATTGTACTTGCCCACGCCTTCAAAAGCTGAGACGATATCAATGTTTTTTCCGTCTAATCGGCCTGGTTGAATCGTTCCCCCATATACAAATACAGCAGGGACCTCAGATCTGCCAATTGCAATCATACATCCGGGCATATTTTTATCACAACCGCCGATGGCCACAAAGCCGTCCATGCGTTCTGCTCCTACCACCGTTTCTATTGAGTCAGCGATGACTTCACGGCTGACGAGCGAATAATTCATGCCCTCAGTCCCCATAGAGATCCCATCGGATACGGTGATCGTGTTGAAAATCATGGGGGCACCGCCAGCTTGTCTCACGGCCTCTTTGGCTTTTATCGCAAGTTCGTCGATATGTACGTTACAAGGCGTCACCTCGCTCCACGTACTTGCCACACCGATCATCGGCTTTTTAAAATCTTCATCCTTAAAACCTACCGCTCTCAACATTGCACGGTTAGGCGCTCGATTCTCTCCTTCACTAATCACGTGGCTTCTGATGCGTAAATCCTGATTCTCGTTGTTTGCCATGTCTAGCTCCACTCCCTTTATTTGATTTTTCTGTATATTTAAAATATATATTTGTATATTGTATCATGCTTGTACGAAAATGTCACAACAAAAATAAAAGCACTGGCTCCAGGTCAGCCAATGCTTTTATTTTTGTTATTTTTTTCTTAATTGTCCCAACTCTGAGACAATCATTTGCGTCTCGCTCGTACTATAGTTATCTTTTGTCATAATATAGTCATATAAGTCTAATAAATCTTCGTAACGAGATAAATCAATGTCCTCTGACCTAATCATACCCGTATTGACCACTTGTAGCTTTTTATTCATCTGGTCAATGATAAAAGCAACGTTCTCCTGTGACGGCTCCTGTAATTCTCCAATTGGTTTACTCAAGATAACAACCCCTTGTGACATGTTGTTAGTATTATAACAAAATCAGGCCTAATTATAAATAAAGGGTCACACCCATAAAGGCACTGGCCATGACGAATTATTTTTACGGAACAATAAAAGTTTAGCTGAAAGCCAAGTTTGGTATCGAACAAAAGGAAGACATCTTATCATTAAAGGAGTGGTACCTATGTATAGGCTTTTGGGTATGATCCTACTCGTTAGCATACTCACAACAGCACCCGTTGCCATGGCAGCCGGAGACACACAATTTGCTACAAAAACTGAAAATTCCGTGACGCTAAAACAGAATAATCTAAGTATATCAAGTGAAGCAGAAACTGAAACCAACGCAGCATTAGATTCTGATTCAGAAACAAGCACAGACGTATCATATGACATCAGTGCTCATGCTACACAAGAGAACGATAAAACAATATTAACACTTACGATTACAACTCTCGAAAGTGGTCCATCAACCGACTTGAATGTCGACTTTGATTTCTCTTCTTCCGGAAGCATTGAAGTCGTCAATCATTCAGCAAACGTTTCGGCCACAACTTCACAGGAAAATCACCTGCAAGTCGATATTGACGATATTAATGAAGGAGACAGCGGCACTCTAGAGTTAATCTTTACGCCATCCTCTATTGACAATCAGTCCTATCAAGTCCCTTATAACGTGACATATCAACAGGATTTACTCCTTGAGTCTGAATTGTTATTCGAGATCGGTACCTCTATTGGTGAGGAGGACGGATCACAAGACGATGGTCAAAATGAAGATGGTTCGCCAGATGAAGACCCTCCTGCAGAGGAGGACCCTCAGGAAGAACCCAATCAACCTGAAGGCTCTGATGACCCTAACCAAGAAGAAGAGCATGATCAACCTGAGGAGCCGGGCAACAATGACCCCTCAAATCCTGATCAAGGGGAAACTCCTACATCTTCTCCTCAAGAGCCCGAAGACGGGGACCCTCACGGCGATCGACCAGATGATGAAGAAGTCCATTCAGACCCAGGCGAAGAAACATTACCACAAACAGGTTCTTGGATCAATTCCATGCTATGGTATAGCTTAGGTGGTATCTTACTTGTCATCGGAGCTGCTCTGTTTGTACGTACTCGGTTGCTTGGAGCTGAATAATGCATGGGCGTGAAAGGAAAGCGAATATTAACAATGATGGCGGTTATCTTTATATTTACAGGGATGATATGCATTTCGATTCCTACGTTTAGCAAGTTCATAGTGGATGCGAAACAAAAAGAACTGTCAAAAGAGTGGGAAGCCTTGCAATCCACTTATACATCCCCTCAACTCAATGATGAGGGGCGACGAGAAGCACATCATGAGTTCAACAGAGACGATACGGCAAGTGATGATATACAAGACCATCGCAAGCTCGTCAATGAAAACCAAGTGCTCGGCCAATTAGAAATTCCTAAAATTGATTTAGACGTTATGGTTAAGCCGGGGGTTGAAGAAGCCGTACTCGATCATGCGCTCGGTTGGATGACATCCACCAGTTTTCCGGGGGAAAAAGGGAATGTCGCCATTGCCGGTCATAGAAGTCACACGTATGGACAGTTTTTCCATCGCCTGGGAGAGATTGAAGAGGGAGATCAAATCACATTAAACACTCATTTTGCTACTTTCACATACGAGGTAGATGATATTTTGGTCGTTGACCCTACCGATGTATCCGTTATTGCACCGACTGACAAAGAAACGATTACCCTTATTACTTGCGAACCGCTGTATTCTAATGAATATCGTCTGATTGTTAAAGGCCATAAGACAAACATGACCTTGAAAGATGAAGCAAAAGCAGAAATTAATCCATGGTACAGGTTATAATAGACGATCAAAAAGACCAGCTGTGATCACAGCTGGTCTTTTTAGTGGCTAAAGGTGTTTAAGACAAATTCCACATCATAGGATGATTACGCATCCTACTAGTAGGGATTAACGCACACAACGGTGTGTCTTTTATATAAGTTGTATTTTTAGATGTATGTCTAAAGTCCAATTTTATTCGTATTGTGATGAACCAACCATCCCGCTCCAATGACCCCTGCATCATTGCCGAGCGTCGCCGGCGCAATGTCAATATGACCGGTAAGGTGAGGTAATCCGTACTTCTGATAAGCTTCACGGATGGGGTTAAACAGTACCTCACCTGCTTTAGACACACCGCCACCGATCACAATCTTCTCGGGGTTCAAAATAACAGCATAATTCCCTAACATGACACCTAACGCTTCTGCCGCTTGTTTAATGACGTGTCTTGCTAAGGCATCGCCATCTTCCGCTGCTTGAGCGACATCTTTGGCTTCGATGTTAGACTTGCCCTGTAACTTGGAATCTGGGTAATCACCCAAATGCTCCTTGGCTAAACGGACAATACCCGTAGCACTTGCGATCGTTTCAATACATCCAGACTTGCCACAGTTACAAGGGGCGCCACCTTCAGTAACGATCGTGTAATGCCCGATTTCACCAGCCACGCCACGATGCCCATGATAGATGTTACCGTTAAGTATGACGCCGCCTCCAACACCTGTCCCCAGTGTAATACACAGGAGGTCTTTGGTTCCTTCACCTGAACCTCTCCACATTTCACCTAATGCGGCCGTGTTTGCGTCGTTATCGAGAAAGACGGCTAGTCCCGTTTTCCCTTCTAATTCCGCTTTAAATGCAAAGTCCTTGAATCCAAGGTTAACAGCTTCATAAACGTATCCTTCTTCAACATTAACAAACCCAGGTACGCCTATCCCAACACCGTGTACTTGAGATCGATCGTAATCCATCTCACTCAAGGCCGACGTGATCAAATCATCTATCTGGTCAATAATGCCTTCCCCGCCTGCATCCTTAGCCGTAGGCGCATCAGATTTGTAGACGATTTGACCATCTGTATTTATCAGGGCGTATTTGACTGAAGTCCCACCTAAATCAATGCCTACGTACACTTGCTGACTCAATGTGCTTCATCCTTTTCCTTTTTTCTATGTCCATCATAATGATATACGATACGTGTCTACATGACTAGTCATATTCTAGGACTGACAAAAGGAAATAACTACTTAATACGTTCTTCTGTCTCTTCATCGAAGAAGTGTACTTTGTTCATGTCTAAGGCAAGTTTAAGCGTCTGCCCGTTACTGACGTCCGTTCTAGAGTCGACACGAGCAATAAATTCATTGTCATTTATGGAACTGTAGAGGTATGATTCTGCCCCCATTAATTCCGCAACATCAATATATGCATTAATGACAGACCCTGGTGAAGATTCGATAAACACCGGTTCGTCATGGATATCTTCAGGTCTGATACCCAGGACAACCTCTTTGCCCTCGTAGCCTTTTAGAAGTTTCAATTTGCCCTCTGGCACCTCTAATGTTTGTTCTCCCACTTTAAACTGATTACCGTCGAGTTTACCGTGGACAAAATTCATTGCTGGAGACCCGATAAAGCCGCCGACGAATATGTTATCAGGGGCATCATATACTTCCTTCGGTGTTCCGACCTGCTGAATGACACCGTCTTTCATAATGACGATTCTGTCCGCCATGGTCATCGCTTCAATTTGGTCGTGTGTGACATAGATAATGGTCGTCTCTAGACGTTTGTGTAATTTCGTAATTTCAGCACGCATCTGTACACGTAGTTTGGCATCGAGGTTAGACAATGGTTCATCCATAAGGAACACTTGGGGTTCACGCACAATCGCACGTCCTAATGCCACACGCTGACGCTGACCACCCGATAGCTCCTTAGGCTTACGATCTAACAGGTTTTCAATGCCCAAGATCTTTGCAGCTTGGTCCACTCTTTCTTTGATTTCATCCTTCTTAAACTTTCGTAGTTTTAGTCCGAAGGCCATATTATCGTACACGTTCATATGAGGATATAAAGCGTAGTTCTGGAATACCATAGCGATGTCACGATCTTTGGGGGCGACGTCATTCACGCGACGGTCTCCGATGTATAGGTCTCCCTCTGAAATCTCCTCAAGTCCTGCCACCATACGTAAAGTCGTTGATTTACCACAACCGGAAGGGCCGACGAAAACGATAAACTCTTTGTCATCAATATTTAAGTTAAAATCTTTTACCGCTGTTACAGTATCACTATAATGTTTGTAAATATGAGATAACTCTATGCCTGCCATTATTAGTTCCTCCTCTGTTCCCTTTTATATTATTGTAAGGGTTTACAGCACATAAAACTATTAGGCAAGTTGACAGAAAAAAAAGGTCTACTTCTTGTTCAATTTGCCCAAAGCTTGTATGGCGAGGTGAACTTTGACTGCGTCCTCAAACTTCCGGATATCCATCCCCGTTTTTTCAGTAAATTTATCCAAACGATACTGCATACTATTACGATGAATAAACAGTTGTTTAGCGGCTTCAGATATGTTTAAATTTTCTTGCAAAAATACTTGGATCGTATGAAGGAGATCTTGATCCTTGCGTGTGTCTCTCAACACTTGCTCAACAGCATATCCAGCATCTTCCTCACGAAGATGTCCCAACAAAGCATAAGTCAATAGATCTCTCATGTGAACAACGGATGTTCCCCATGAAAAAGGTAAACTGTGACGCAAGAAGCGTAGTTCTTGCTTCACCTGAGTATGAACATGACTTGGCATGGTAAAGGGTTCACCAATCGTCATTTTTGGATCGACCATCATTTCAGACATGACCGTACCTAGGAGATTCTGAACAATCTGTTGAATGTTATCCTGAACCGACTCAAAAGAAGGAATAATCCAGACGAAAGTATCGCTTTCAATACGCAGCAAATAACTCTCATCTTCGATGACACCTTTGACCCAATCTTCTAATGGACCATCTTCTTCAATTTGAGCTTCTGGTAGTATGATGTATACGAGACCAAAAAGATGGTCATGCCAACGGTCAAAGGTTCTCCACTCCTCCAACCAATACGAGGGCTCGTGTTGTATCACAGTCATCCAAAAGGATTGTTCTGTATTCCAATCTTTGTGAAGGGTGGAAGAGGCGATGTCGGACAAAGCATGGAGCAATGCCTCAGCATCTTCACTAAGTCTCGCTTTTTTAATCCCAATCCAGCCTACTTCCTCTAACCCTTCTTTTACTTGAATATAGTGATAATCACCATCTACATGTACGATGTCATCATCTGAATCGACTAGTTGTAAGTGGTTTTCCCCGTATATCCTTTTCATTTGTGCATACATCCATGTTTTTTTAATGTTGAGCATTACTTATCCACCCTGTGTCAATTGCTGGCGTTCTTTCTTAAGAATCATTTTAGCCGTTTGATAGTCTCTCAAATCGATCATCCCAAACTGATACAATTCATTAAATTCTTCCTCTATCAGGTCTAAGTCGGCTTCTTTATCCTTGGTATAAATGAAAGTTCCGAAAGTCCTAAGGTAAGCCTGTAGATCACCTATATGTGTGAAGCTTGTCCCTTCTACGTTCATGTGACCATCCACTTCCTTATTTATTTTACATCCTATTATAGCATTTTTATTAAACCGTAACAGACAATTAAAAGTCCGGGAATATGAGGATAAATTAATTTCAGTCGCCAATTTGTCAGCCTTCTATTTCCAAAAGCCATACCACAGATAATACTCCCTAATAGCAATAATGAGATCGTCATAGCTAAACCAAAGCCACCATCCTCATTCTGACCGTAATGGAAGCCTAGTAGACCTACGTCCAGGGTTATAGTCAAGCCGAACAAAAGCAGGTCTTGTTGACCTGGATAAATGGGTTTTTTCACAACAATAGCCACACCGATGGCAATTAATATGAGACTCACGAACACTTCAAAAAAACGGTAGGAGAAATATTCCTTTGCTAAATGTCCGATGAACGAACTGGCTAAGCTGACCATGAAGAGAAGAACAATGAGAGCTGCTAGATGATACCAAGCGACAAACACTTTTCTCGTGTATAGACCAAAACCTACAATGGCACCTAGGGCTACCGTAAACATCGATAACATCACCCACTTGAGAATTTCCATACGATTCTCCCTCCATCATAAAGAATATATGACTGGATGAAGTGTTTCATGCAAATATTTGTCCCAAGTGAAATGTGTACTTATAGAAATGGTGCTCAATAACAAAAAGAAGTGCCCCATGTATCACTAAGGCCCTTCTTTTTCGTGAAAAGACAATGTATTATGATGACAAGAGATAAGTATAGAGTACGACCGCTGTGTTAACCAAAGCGTCCTGATGTGTGCGTTCATGAGCGTGAGAAGCATCAATCCCCGGGCCAATGAGGCCATGAACAATATCGTGCCCTGAACGGATGGCGGCACTCGCATCAGAGCCGTAATAAGGGTAGATATCCACTTTATAGTACGCCTCTACCTGCTGTGCACAATCGATGAGTTTGTTTCTTAACTTAAGGTTGTAGGGACCACTCGCATCCTTGGCACATATCGATGCACAGAATTCATCCGTTTGCTGTCCATCTCCTATCGCACCCATATCAACAGCTAGGTATTCGAAAGTTTGTGGCGTAATATTTGAGTTTCCGCCATAACCAATTTCTTCGTTGTTGCTGATGAGGAAGTGCGTCGTATAAGGTAGTTGTACCCCTTCTTGTTTGATGTTTTTCATAAGCTGTAGCAAGATGGCCACACTCGCTTTATCATCTAAATGACGAGACTTAATAAAACCACTGTCGGTTACTTCAAACCGTGGGTCAAAGGAGACAAAATCTCCAACCTCTATCCCTAAATGACGGACGTCTGCCTCTGATTTAACTCGTGCATCGATCCGTACTTCCATGTTCTGCTCTGTACGCTCTTCATTCTCTCGATAGACGTGCACGGAAGCCTTAGTATGTAATATGGTACCCGTGTAAGTTTCACCTGAAAGCGTTTGAATTTGGCAGTACTCGCCCTCAATGGCATTCCACCTAAAGCCACCTATTAAGGTTAGCTTCAATCGGCCGTTGGATTTGATCTCTTTTACCATTGCCCCTAGGGTATCAACATGTGCTGTGAGCATGCGATGAGCCTGATTATTCTCACCTTGTATTGTTGCGATTAGTCCCCCTTTTCTATTTAAAGTATAAGGGATTTGCAGCTCTTCTAGATAAGTGGCTACATACTGTATGACTTGTTCTGTGTTTCCCGACGGACTGGGAATCTTCACTAACTGTTCCAAAGTTTCAATCATGTCATTGACACGAAGCTCTTTTTTTATATCCATATGACCCCTCCTAAGTTTTCTTTCTATCATACCATCTTGCATAAATGTTGTCCTTTCTCGCATATAAGTATAGTAACCAAGAATGATGCTAGAGGGATGATGTTTATGGAGAGGCACAAAAAAAGATGGCTCGTTGCTTTGCTACTGGCTTGTTTTGGTGTCACTGTATACACAAGCTATGCCCTTTTATTTGAAGACGAAGCACTCACCCCTCCGTCCATCCTTAAGCATCATAAGCCCCAGCTAGAATTTCATCCGATTGACGCTGACGTGCAATTTATCGACGCCTATACCCGTGTCATTCTGGACAGTCGAGAAGGCAGCTCACATACACTCACGGTTCATGTCACCTCAGAAACGTCAATCCCGACCACCATTAGACAGGATGTGGCCCTCGTCTATGCTAACGGTGTACTGGCTGACCGTGTCTATGGAGGTGAAAAGGAGACCGCTTTTTTAAGTCAAGATATGTATATTCAAGGCCAAGGATCGACGCGTTATGATGTCATTACCTTTCACCATGCTGAAATAGAAAAAGAAGACGATAGCATGACAAGTCAACAAACACTCAGTCAAGACCGTGTATACTTATTAAGTTCAGCCATTACCTCCTCGTCCCTCTTTCGTGAAGCACAGACAAATACTCAAAATCATTGGAAACGCATTCTAGATAACGCCATTGAAGATAATTGGTCTTACCAGTGGCAACACCTTATGGAACACTTTGAATTAGATCAACGGGATTACACAGTCATTCCTTTGTATGAACTTCATGAATATACCACGCAGAGCTTTCCCGGTTTTGATCAAGACCAGACGACATTATTATTAGGCTTAATTTGGGAAACATTATTTGAACGTTATATTCTAGAGATACACCCTGACGACCATCATAAAGAACAACCTCAAGGAAGTATCATGCCCATCATCCTCGTGGCCAACGACCAAACCCATGTAAGCATCCTGTTTCGAACAGCGGAGGGTAAAGAAGTCCAAATCGAGCATCCCATCTCTTTCAAAAATAAAACAACAGAAGAGTGATATCCCTCAGGGTAGACATGGCTGTGGCCCACTGATCTACACGTTTGGACTTGCCGTGATTGATAAGTGATAACCGTGGTGACCTACGGTTCCGTGGTGACCTACGCTTCCGTGGTGGCTTACGGTTCTGGATATTCTCCAATCGTTCTTCGATCAATCATATCTCTCAGCATGGCCATACGTTCACTTTCAATATCCCTCTCCTCTGCTCGGTCCAACACTTCAGCCGCCTCTTCCCATTGAGACATCTGCATCAACAAAAAGGCCAGTCGTAGATAAGGTTCCTCCAAGTGAGGAGAACGCCTAATGACCTGTGTTAATTGATCTCTAGCCTCATCATAACGCTCTAACCCCATCAGAGCGACCCCATGTTCAATGAATAACGCTTCATACTGTGCACCTTTTTGTTCGGCCTGTTCTAACAGTGTGACCGCTTCATCGTAATCCTGCAGTTGGTTATAGACCATACCTAATTGGATATCGAATTCAGGCTCATCATATGCCAGTTCTCTCGCTTGGGCTACAAACCATCTCGCCTCTGCTTGATCATTCCTTTCTAAGGCTAAACCGGCGTGATGTAAAAAATAATAAGGGGATGTGCCGGCTTGCTTAAAGCCAAATAATATTAAACCGACGACGAGCACGACTGTGACCACGGTCGCCCCCACTCTCTCCAATACGGCACGTTTATGTGGCAAACTCAGCATCACGGCAGCTGAAAAGCCCCCTAATAATCCCCCTACATGTCCGTAGTTATCAATCATCGGGATGACGGCGCCAATCCCTAAGTTAATCAATAAGATAATGAGGACATCCATCCCTAACGTTCTAAAGAACAAATCACGATATTTCAGCCCAAAATACAAAAGGGCGCCGAAACATCCAAAGATGGCACCGGATGCACCCGCTGCTAAATTATCAACAAAAGCAAAGCTGGCCAGCGTGCCTGCAAAACCAGCGAACAAGTATATCCATAAGAACCGTAGAGAGCCATATATGCGCTCAACCAGCGAACCTAGAAAGTATAAAGCTATACTGTTCATAATGATATGGAGTATGCCAATATGGAGAAACATAGCGGATAGTAAACGCCAGTATTGGCCATCGACAATACTGGGATTCCACTTTGCCCCATAAGTAATCAGTGTCTCCGGGTCTGTACTTGAACCGACATACTCCAGAAAAAAATAAACTAAGGCATTCAAAACGAGAAAAGCGTAAGTTAAAATGGGGCGTCCGAATTTGAAAATACTTGCAAACTGCTTTTCTTTTTTACGCTCTTCTTGTCTAAGCTCATGCTTCATCTCCTCAACCGTGAGGTGTAAAAAGTGTTTTCGCATGTGAGCCGCAACCTGACTTGTATCGATATCCCAACGACTCCAATCAAGTTGTGCTAGCTGGATCTCTTTCTCCTCGGTCTCTTTCTCCTGTACTTGCTCCGATTGATCAGCGTAGGGGACGTATAAGTCATTTAAGAATATAGGATATGATGTCATGGTGATCCGATCATCTTCCTCAAGTATTTGCATCTCATCTAATCGTTCTTGAATGGAAGAGACTGGTTCGAACGGGAAAACGTATAAATTAATCACTTCTAGCTTGCGTGCACGCAACCGCTTTCTAAAGGCTGGGAGCTGGTCAGCAAGTTGTCGAATGTCCCTTGTTAAGGTTGAGCCCCAAACAAAGCTCGCCCCTTGTATACGTATAATCTGAAAATCCCTAGCTTGATTGCGTAAAAGCACGAGTTGGGGTAATGGTTCCCCACCTTCATCACGAAAAACAACGTTATGCTTCGTATCAGGCAACTCAGTCGTATGAAATTGATAATACTTCGATAACGTTAGTGTTAACGCCCAAATCCATCTGTTTCTCATTGACATGATACGCTAATTCCTTTCTCATCACTCATTGTTGTAAAAAAAATTGGTGAATCTCCTCAAGCGTACGGCACTCGTATAATGGCTGGTGTGAGGTTGTTCTAGGCCGCTGCTGTGTGTTCAAGTAGATCGCTTCCCACCCAGCATCTATAGCACCCACAATGTCTAACTCCCACGCATCTCCAATAAACACGGGACGACGAGGGTGCAGCTCTTTAACAGCCTTTTGAAAAATGTGTTTTGACGGTTTTTCAGCATTGACCTCCTCGGACACAATAAATCTTTCTCTCGGTATGTAACGATATAACTTTAACTTTTTGTATTTTAGCCATTGGACTTCACTTTTACCATTCGTTATGACACCAGTGTTGGTTCCCGCATCCTGAAGCTGTTGTAACACTGGGTATAAAAACGGATAGGGCTGAACATAAATATGTGCCTTGGCGTAATATTTGTCATGAAATTGATCCGCTTCATCTTCGTCATGGGGTAATTTAAAATGTCGCATTGTGGACATATACCTTTTTCTTCGATATGCCCGCTGAGAAATTTCTTTGTTTTCGTATTCAGGCCACCATTTGTCACTAAAATGCTTAAATACTTCAAACCAGTCATCCATATCGACATGAGGGATATGTCTACCAGTGAGCTCCCATTCCTCTAATAATTCTTGGTAGCAATCCTGTATAGCCTTCTCGAAAGCATATTCATGACTATATAGGGTATTATCCAGATCAAAAAAAACGGCATCCCACTTGGGCATCGTAACACCCCTTCCATATACTTCTTTCTATTATATCAGGCGGATGAGGGTAGAAAAAAGAACCTGCTTCATTCCGAAGCAGGTTCCTTTATATCTCCTATGGCGTCGGGTTCGAATCCCGCTTCGGAAAAACCTGTCGCATCAAGCGGTCACGGACATAGGGCATTGATAAGACGAACCTTAATCCCATATTGCGAATTCTCGGACTGCGTATCACCCGATAAAAGATAAAACGTCTCACACCAGGGATAAGAAGAGCAAGCAGCGCTAGTAAAAGCCACATGGGGCTCATCCACTTTTGTTCCATCTCATGTCCCCTCCTTCTTTATCCCTATGCTTCCCCAATTTACGTAAATTCATGAAGACATAATCTTTCCAGACATAAAAAAAGCCGAGTGAACGTGTTGTCCACTCAGCTATACATTAAGAACATACCGCTTCTTTATTCATGCGGGTATTGTATTTTTTGATCAGTCCTTCATACTCTTCTTTATTGTAACCGACAATAAGTTGATTGTCCGTTAACAATAAAGGACGGCGTAACATGCCTGGATGCTTCCCTACAAGCTCTACCCACTTGTTTAATGAAAGCTCCTCAACGTTAATGTTGAGATCTTTAACATCTTGACTACGTTTGGACATGATATCCGTCGTGCCGTTTGTCGTATATCCTAATAAATGAAATACTTCACTTTCAGATAGTGGATCAGTATTCATATTTCTTTCTTTGAATGGAATTTGGTTATCCTTAAGGATATCACGAGCTTTTCGACAAGAGGTACAGCTTGAAAATGTATACAATTGTATCACTTGCCTCACCTACTTCTTTAGATTTATTATTTTATCATGTGAAGCAAATAATAAAAAGTATAAATAAGTTTAAATTGCTTGTTTAAATCCTGACGTTCACAATTTCGTCACACGAAAGAAATGGCTCCAAAGCTATACGATTCTCCGTCGAATATAAGCACTTAAGTAATCCACTATGGTGATGGTCAAAATGATAATAATCAACATCATACCGACATGTTCCCAATTTCGGTTATCAGCATATAGCATTAATGGTACACCGATACCACCGGCTCCGACAATCCCAAGCACCGTAGAGGAACGTAGGTCAATCTCGTAACGGTATATCACGTACGATAAACATTCAGGTATAATCTGTGGAATCACCCCGTACCAGATCACCTGCGCTTGATTGGCCCCACTCGACCTCAACGCCTCTAACACGCTCTTATCTATAGACTCAATAACCTCGGAGTAAAGCTTACCTAACATCCCGATAGAATTAATACCGATGGCCAGAACCCCGGCAAAAGGTCCAATTCCTACGGCAAAGACAAAGATAATAGCAAACACTAACTCTGGAAATGCCCGGATAAAGCTGAGAATGTTCTTACCGATAAATGAAAAGCGTCCAACCATATTATTGGAGGCAAAAAAGGCAACCGGGAAAGCGAGCACTGCTCCCATTAGTGTCCCCACAAAAGCGATACATATCGTTTCAATCATGAGGCTAAGATAACGGGGCACATCTGCAAAAACGTCTGCATTCCACAGTGGACCGAGAAGCTGGCCTGTCTCTATCCACTCTGAAATAGTTTCTATGTTCAACCAGCTGTCTACAAACATTCTTCTAAGGATAGATATGAACGTTGCATCAGGTTTTCTCATATTCAGATCGGTAAAAGCAAAAGCGATGGTGTACAAGGAAGCCATGATTAGTGCCGAAACGGTCAATCGTGTCCAAAACTTCGCCCTGGGTGACATACTGTTTCTCTTTTTCATCACACTAATCTCTCCCTTAACCGCGTACTCACTGTATCAATAATGACAACAGCAACAAAAGTCATGAGTATAATCATCGCCACTCTATCAAAATTAAGCCAACCCATCTGCTCAAGAATCAGCTGTCCAACCCCACCAGCCCCAACGAACCCAAGCACAATGGAAGCACGTACGTTTATCTCAAGCACATATAAGGTGTAGGACACGTAATGGGGAATAATCTGGGGGATGACACCGTAGCAGATCACTTGAATGACATTTCCTCCTGTTGCTCTAATGGCTTCTAAGGGACCCGGGTCGATAGCTTCTACTGTTTCACTGATCAATTTGGCCAAAATACCCATTGAGAAGAAGATCAGTGCCAGTATACCAGGGAAGGGCCCGTAGCCGACCATGGCCACAAAAATAAGGGCGAGTATAATTTCAGGAATGGTACGCAACACATTGAGCCCGAACCGTACAACTTGATACAGATAGACGTTTTTATTGATATTAGACGCTGCCAAGAAGCTAAACGGCAAGCAGACAATCGCTGCTACAGACGTACTAAGTAAAGCCATGTTCCAAGTTTCCAACAGGCTCAAACCTGCAGTTTTGTAATACGATACAGAAGGGGGGAATAAATCATTAATGAAAAAGTCATAAATATCAGGGATCCCCTCTAGAAGTCTAGGAACACTCGCATTGGTCCTCACCGCTGAATAGATGTAAAAAGTACCGATAATAAGTGCGATTAGTAGAAAATATATTTTTTTCTTAAGAGGAATAAGCGGGATGCGTTTACCTTTTTTTATCATGATTCCTCCGCCTCTCCGAGCATATCATCTTCCTTGATCTTACGCCCGTAAATCTCTTCAAACGTTTGTTCAGATACATCACTTACCGGCCCGTCAAAAACCACCTCTCCTGCACGCATCCCAATAATTCGATCCGCATATTCCATAGCCATGTCAATAAAATGGAGGTTCACGAGTGTTGTAATATTATCTTCACGATTAATACGCTTCAGGTCCTTCATCACCTGGTGGGAGGTTGGCGGATCAAGGCTAGCCACAGGCTCGTCCGCAAGTATAATCTTGGGCTTTTGCGTCAAGGCTCTGGCGATACTCACCCGTTGTTGTTGTCCCCCGCTTAACTGATCGGCACGTACGTATGCTTTCTCCTTAATGTTCACGCGTTCCAAGCTTTGCATCGCTAGCTCAATATCATCCTTAGGAAACCACCCTAACATACTGCGTAGTGTTCCTGTATAGCCTAAGCGTCCAGTTAGGACGTTCCGTAGGACGGATAAACGCTTCACAAGGTTATAGCTTTGGAAAATCATGCCCACTTCGGTACGTAATTTTTTCAACTGACGATCGTTCAACGGAATGATATTTTGATCTTCGATATTTAACTCCCCGGCCGTCGGCGTGACTAAACGATTGATACTGCGGATCAGTGTCGATTTACCGGCCCCGGATAAACCTACGATGACCACAAACTCACCTTGATTAATCTTCACGTTGACATTTCTTAGTGCTTCATGTCCATTTGGATAAACGAGAGAGACATCTTTGAATTCAATCATGTTACCCCTACCTTCGTAAAATAAGGAGAAGTCCCTCTTGCCCCTTCTCCTTCATTCCTGAATTTTTAAGTATGGAATTGGTAAGCTAAAATTGCTCTGGCTTTTTACTTATAAACCTTCTATCTCTATTATTCATTATTCTTTATTTGCAGCTATCAATCTATAAATTTAGAGATTTTAGGAATCTAATTCTTCTAATTTTTCTAACGTTTCACGCACGATGTCATAGTCTTCAGGGTGGGCTTCTACGATGCCTGTCCAATCATAGACCTCATTCATCACTTGCATCATGTCTTCGTCCTCATTAAAGGACAAAAATGCTTGTTTAATTTCCTCTACTAATTCAGGGTCTAACCCTTCACGTACTGAAATCGTATCATTCGGGATATCTGCTGTATGGTCGATCACATTGATGCGCTCCATGACGTCAGGGTAATCCTCTTCTAATAGCGTTCGAGCATCCTCGAATGTCGTCGCCACATCAGCATCACCATTCATCAAAGCGACGAGCGCTGCATCGTGTCCACTTGTCTGGATCAGTTCAAAATGTGATTGCATATCCTCGATGCCCAAGTCCATGAGCTGAGCAGCTGGATATAAATAGCCGGATGTCGAACCGTAATCAGAAAAAGCCCAGACAAGTCCTTCTTCTTCGACAAGATCTTCTACACTTTGGATATGATCCAACTCGGCCCGAACGTTATATTGAGCGCGATAGGTCACGGAACCGTGACGTTCTGATTTCAGGATTAACTCTACATTAGCACGATCCTCAGCTTGGACATAGTTGAAAGGGGCTAAGAAACCAATATCAACTCTTCCAGTTCTCATGGCTTCAATCAGCCCAGCGTAGTTGGTCATAACCTCCGCTTGAACTTCTCTACCTAATACTTCAGAGAGTCTCTCCTCTAAAGGCTCGACTTCAGTCGCAATTTTTTCAGCATCCCTTGACGGTACGAATCCCATCATGAGTGCCTCTTCATCTCCTTCTTGTCCACTCGCATCGGAACCTGTTTCATCGTTTGAATCAGCGTCAGTTCCACACGCGGTTAAAACAACCATCATAGAAAGTACAAACAACATGAAGAAAAACTTTTTCATTTCACAACTACCCCCTCATATGTAGTAGATACCAAAAGCATTTTACCACAAATTGTTCAAAGATTGACGACATTTACACAAAATTAATCAAAAAACTGTTTGAAGTGCGAATTTTCTACAATCAGACATGCTGTTTATTGACGTCCTGCCCGATTTCCATTATTTTAAATAAGTATAATGTTCTGTTATGGTGAGTACAGAAGAGGGGGAAATATAATGACCGACACGACCAATTTATTTGAAGATAGTCAGTTGATGATCTTTGACCTTGATGGCACACTTTATGAGGATACCGACCATTTTGCTTATTATGCTCATTTGTTAAAGCAAGAGGTCGATGAGGCGTTCCGTTCTGCTTATGAACGAGAATATAAAAAAATGATCAACGGTGAGCATACATTGAAGATTGGTAGCGTTTACGACCTGGTACGTGATCACATTGTCGAGATTGATTCAAGCTCTTCACGCGTCACTCACGCATGGACATGGGACGGTGACCCACTGAGTGAAGACGAGCGTCAACGCCTATATCCTACACCTGTTGAGTGCGATTTTGAGACAATGATGGCCATTGGCGATGGCTGGTGGCTTCCTAATGCTTGTGCGAGACATTTCGGTGTGAATGATACAGACACGGCATACGTGAAAACCAAAGAGTACATGGCGGCAGAGCAATTCTCTCTCACACGAATCCCTGGTTTAAGAGAAGGATTACTACACCTGAAGCAAAAGCGCGATATCGTGCTAGTCACGAACAGTGATCCTGATGATGTCGGACGCCTCCTTGATAGACTAGATTTAGATGATATTTTTGAGGATAGAGTGACCGTAGCTAAGAAACCTCAATATACCAAGAATCATTTTTCTCAATTATTAAAAGAATATGATGTCCGTCCACATGAGGCCATCTCGATTGGAGATAATTATATCAATGAGATCGCTCCTGCTATACAATTAGGCCTAAAAACGATTTTTATTGACGCGTACAATTCAAACTATCCGGAGTATAAAGGGGTTAAAGTTGATAGTATTTCTGAAACGATTGAAGATATGTTAGAGTTATAGAACCAAAGAAAAAGTAGCCTTGCTCATAAGACAGGCTACTTTTTTGGCTTTGTTTATTATATACCTACTCTGTTATATATCTACTGTGTTACATCCCTGTTTAGTTACATCCCTATATATCGAGCATAGATTGTTTTGGCCCGACTGATATCTTCAGTGCCTTGGATGAGAACGCGACCGTCGGTAAACATGACAAGTGTGACGTCTTCCACATGGCAACGGATTAAGAATGGCGTCTTTTCCACTCGCCCGACTTTTTCTAAATGTTGCGCCCATTCGTTAAGGTCTTGCTTTGCTGTCTGTTGGGTTTGAGGTGTCATTTGAACCGTCTCACGCCCACATAAAGTTGTGATCTGATCCTCATCTGAATGCGCTAACGACGGGTATTGCTCTCGTTGACAAGTGAGACATCCTGCTTTCGGCTTGGTCAGCTTCAACTCATAACGGTGATGGTGCCAAAGATCCATGGTTAATAAACTTTGGCGTATGTTCTCCTGATCACCTAAAAGCCATTTCATCCCCTCAACCGCCTGGAGGGAGGCGACCATGTCCACAATTGGTGCGATGACACCTGACGTATCACAGGTCTCTGTTGCTCCTCCGGATTCCTCAAATAAACAGCGCAAGCAAGGCGTTTTTCCCGGAATAAAAGTGGCTTGCATTCCTCTAGAGCTTACCGCACCGCCGTAAACATAAGGAATCCCCATTTTAAAGGCATAATCATTAATAACGAATCTTGTACTAAAGTTATCTGTCCCATCTAGGATGAGATCCACATCAGACGCGTACTCCGCAATCGTCGATGCCGTGACATCTCCAATCAAACCCTGCACTTCAATGTCACTGTTCACTAAGCGTAGTTTTTGTTCTGCTGCAACAGCTTTGGGTAGCTTTTGCTCCACGTCTTGTTCATCGAATAAGAGTTGGCGTTGTAAATTGCTAAGCTCAACGAAGTCACGGTCAACGAAGCGCACATGACCCACGCCAGCGCGTACCATATGGTTGGCTAAAACGGTACCTAGAGCCCCCATACCTACAATTAACACACGACTCTGATTTAGTTTTGCTTGTCCTTCTTTTCCAATCGGAGGAAAAAGATGTTGACGAGAATATCTGGATGTATCCATATCATTCAGCCTCCACTCGCTTTCATTGGCTTGGGAGAAACAGTTGAGGTACCCCCAAAGCCCTTAGCCCTTATATCTATATCCATTAATAGCCTTTATTTTATAATTTGTTTTACGCTTTAACCGCCGCTCACAGGAGGAATGAAGGCCACTTCATCTGCGGATGATATTTTGTAATCAGCATTTACAAACTCCTCGTTAACGGCCACCATGACACCATCCAAATCTTGCTTGATTGATGGGTACTGTTGTATGACTTTACTCTTTAAGTCTCGCACGGTCAAGTCACAGTAGTCAAGCTCAACCACTCGTTGACCTGTTTTTTCTGCTAATCCGGCAAAAAATAATACTTTAATCATCGCGTAGTCCCTCCGGTCTCCCTGTTGGATAGTACACGTGTTCTTTTTGGTCACCGATCCACTTTTCTCCGTCTTCCCAATACTCTTTCTTCCATATGGGGACGATTTCTTTAATCCTTTCAATGGCATACCGAGAAGCGTCATAAGCATCTGCGCGGTGAGGAGTGGACACAGCAATCACGACGGCAATATCCGTGATGTCAAGTGTACCGATACGGTGGTCAATGGCCACTCTTGCTTCAGGCCACTGTTCTTGTATTTCTTTTCCTATTTGCTGTAGTTTCTTCTCTGCCATGGGCACGTAAGCTTCATACTCTAAATACAATGTACGCTTTCCTTTGGTTAATTCTCTCACTGTTCCTATAAACGTATTAATGGCGCCGGCATGAGGATGGACCACGCGTGAAGTGACTGTTTCAATCTTTAACGGTGCAGTGGTCACATTGTAGTTCGCTTGTGTCATGAAGCTCCCCCTTTACTCCTTCTCTTCTAAAGTTACTCTTCCTATATAGGTCGATCCACTCAATCATCGTATTAGCACCGCTCTCACGCTGCTGATATAAGAATGTGGGCGTTTGTCTCAGACGTCTGAATTGTGTGCTATGATCCCGTTGTTGCTCAAACTGTGCGCGATCTTTTTCTGTATGAAAAGCGATGGCTATAATATGCTGTAGTGTGCTTAATTTATGTATGTCTTCATCAGAACGAACGAGGACCACCTTAGGATATGAGGCCTGCTTAAACCCTTCAACGAGTATGATCGATGGTTGTTGCAAGTATTGTGTGACGGCAACCAACTCTTCTAAGGTCCTCTCTGATGAGGTGGCAAAAAGACCCAGCCTCTCAGGAGATTGGATCATCGTCATATCAGCTCCCGCTTTTTGATGGTGCCACGTATCAGTAAAAGGTTGGTCCACTTCAAAGCCGTGAACGTCATGTTTGATCGTGCTAATCTTATCGTCACCGAGTGCTTTCCAATGTCGGACTAAGGATGTCACCAATGATGTTTTGCCGCTATTTTTATAGCCTACAATTTGGAGAACGTGAGGTAGCTGAGAAGTGGGATTATCTGTCCCCATCTGCCGGTTTGCTCGGTTTTTTTGATTCATTCTACGATTTTGCCGCGCTACACGTTGGTCTTTCATCTTTGTTAGTCGCTCCTTTTGCTAGGCTATCTGTCTAGCCACATGACGTCTAGCTCTTCTCCAGCCTTATATCCCTCTTGATTAGGGGGCACGATGAGTAACACGTTCGCTTCGACTAACGCTGAGGCTACACCCGACTTATCTAACCCGACGGATTGGACAGTAACCTGTGATCCGTTGTAAGAAGCTTTGGCCCGGACGAAACGCGTAAAGCGGTTGGGTTTCTTCAGATCATGAGCGAGTACAGCCTTAGACCGTGGCAACTCTAATTCCTCCGATCCTAATGCGGTCTTAAGTACAGGTCGGGCGAAAAGTTCAAAACCAACATAACACGCAGCCGGATTGCCGGAGAGTCCAAACAACCACTTATCTCCTACCGTGGATACGGTCGTCACACTACCAGGTCGCATGGACACTTTATTGAATAAGACATGTGCATCTAGCTCCCGCATAATGTCTTGTACGTAGTCAAAATCTCCCACAGATGCACCGCCCGTTGTCATTAGAAAATCCACTTCTTCTAAGGTGTCCCTGACTTTTTGTAAACACAGGTCATAATCATCCGGTAGAATACCGTAATACTTTGGAATAGCCCCTAAGGCGCGCACCTGGCTTTGTAGCATATAGGAATTACTGTTACGTATCTTTCCAGGCGTGAGTGGCGCATCAACAGGGAGTAACTCGGTCCCCGTGGCATAGATGCCCACAACGGGTTGGCGATATACGTTAACCTGTGCATAACCGAAGGTCGCCAGCATGGACATCTCACCAGCCGTAATACGGCGCCCTTTTCTAGCGATAATCTCCCCTTGGTCTGTATCTTCCCCTTGGCGTGAAATGTGGCTGTTACGCGCAACTGGGCGATTAACCCTGACCCAGGTTTCACCAGTGTTTTCAAATGTTTCACTCAGTTCTAAGGCTAGAATGGCGGTCGTCCCAGACGGTATCTGTGCGCCTGTCATAATACGAATGGCTTCTTTTTCCCCAAGTGTTTTGTCGCTAACAGCACCTGCTCCAATATCATCGACCACTTTTAATGTGATGGGGTTCTCGAAGCTTGCCTGCGCGGTATCTTCCGCACGAATGGCAAAGCCATCAAAAGCTGATCGATCGAAAGAAGGGATGGGATGGTCTGCAATTAAATCTTCAGCTAAAACACGGCCATCAGCCATCTCGAGTGGTACACTTTCAATAGGGTTGCGTTTTGTTCGGTTTTTGACTCTCGTTATGGCTTCCTCCACAGGAATAGGGATTCTCTGTTCTACCATCTTGTCTCCTCCTCCAACGTCAATCGCCAATATGCGTAGTCCTCAGGGTAATTCATGTTATAAAATGGGTCACTTTGCGTCGTCCAATGCTGCCATTCATTCGGCTTGATATCGTAGACACTAAGCTCGGAGAGTAACGCCTTCATACTTCTTTTGCCGTTCTGTAGCAAAGCTTCTATGGTCGGGGCACAGTATCGATAGCAACCCACTAAAGGTTGTAGCCGTTTATTGTCAGAAACAGGGATATAAACGCTGTATTTTTTCGACTCTAAAGTGCTTTGGGATACTAAGTTTCTATCGGATACGAACTGTTTGAAGTGGAACAAAAATGGGTGATCCACAAAGACCATGTCACAAGCAAGAACCAGATACCATTGTGCCTGAAGGACATTCATCCCTGTATACATCCCTGCGAGTGGCCCCTGAAGCTGAAACGCTTCTTCATCAAGGACGAAGGAAATTTCGGGATTCAATGCTAATGTTGAGGCAAAGTATTCTATATCTTGTTTGTTTGTCATCACAACGATAGGCGAGTATAATCCCTGTACTTGACGAATCATATACTCAAGCACGGTGTCACCCTCCGTTGCGGGTAAACGTGCTTTAGATGTCCCCATTCTTTGGCTTTGGCCACCGGCTAGAAGGATACATCCCCACTCTGGCTGTGTGCTCTTTGGGCTGGTGCCTTTAACCCTGTCGCTTTCTCTCACATGACTAACTCCCTTCCCTAGCGTTACTCTCAAACACAGGTCAGTGTTCTGTTTTCCGTTAGTATCATATCTACAGGTATATCATAGGAATCATGCGGCAAAGCAGTTGGCACGACTTGAAATGACATGGCAAGGGACACTGATTTCATTTCCCGGGACATGTCATCTTCTTGAATCAGGCCACTTAGAAAACGATCATAGTAACCCCCACCGTAACCAATCCGAAAACCTTGTTGATCGAATACCAAGCCAGGCACAATGATGAGATCCAATTGATGAACGTCTAACGGTTGAGCAATATTAGGATCGGGTTCTGGTATACCGTAAAATAAGCCAGTCAAATCAGCTTCAGACTCGACCTTGGAGAATAAAAGCTGCTTTTTATCAGGCTCGCACTTGGGTAAGTATATGTGCTTCCCCTCTGCCCAACCCCTTTTCATAATATCCTGTGTATTAACTTCTTTATTAACGGCATAATACAGGGCTACGTGTTGGCTATTGATCCAAACTGGGTGAGTAAATAAACGATGATGAATATCCGCACACTTTTCCTGCCATTGGCTATGTGACATCGCCTCTCGTTTTTGTAGCATCTTCTTGCGCCACGTTTTTTTATCTATGTATGTCATTGCTCTCATCCTTTTGAAATGCATCCATTACTGTTATGTTACCGCTTTTTCATTTGTTTGTCACCAAAAGTACAGCACCTAATATACTGTAGTAGAGAAGACTCGGGGTTGGACTTTAACACGCCAACAACGTAAGCAGCTTGAGATCAGTAATAAGGAACGAAGTGTCTCTACCAGTGGATAATCGACGGCTTGGACTGGAAAAAGAGAGTGGTTCCCACTCTCTTTTAACTGTTTCCTAACCAAACGTATGTCCTATTGCCAAAGGTTTACCGTTTGTACAAGCATCCCTCTATGCTATCCTCCGATATGCGACATTTCCACTTTTTTCGTTTTCTTGTTGGTTCGTGTTTGTTTGACTCTATCAACAGAGTACTGATCGTGACGCTGCCCCCAAATGTCTCTGATATAAGTAGCGATCATTTGATCTGAATCTTGGCTTCTAAGGCGTGATCTTAAATCATAACCGGAGGATGCGAATAAACACGTGTACATTTTCCCTTCCGCCGACACGCGAGCTCGCGTACAAGTAGAACAGAAGGCTTCTGTTACAGAAGAAATAAACCCAATTTCTGTGTTGGTCCCTTTGTAACGATATCGATTCGCTACTTCTCCATAATAATGAGGTTCTACTGCCTCAAGTGGGTACTGTTGATCAATGATCTGTACGATATCACGGCTAGGGTAGACATGATCAAGCTTCCAGCCGTTTGTATTACCCACATCCATATACTCAATGAAACGTAAAGTATGGCCTTTGTCTTTGAAGTATTTAGCCATCGGAAGGATATCTTGGTCATTTTTTCCTTTTTGTACCACCATATTAATCTTGATACCTAAACCCGCTTGTTCTGCAGCCTCAATACCGTCAAGCACTGTCTGCACAGCATAACCTCGCCCATTCATGTCAGCAAAACGGTCTTCATCTAGACTATCCAGTGATATTGTTACGCGGTTAAGACCCGCTTGTGCAAGGCCATGGGCATACTTCGTTAGTAAAGAACCGTTTGTTGTCATGGCTATATCTTTTACGCCAGGTATTTGATTGATCATATGGATCAGGTTGGGTAGTTCACGCCTCATGAGCGGTTCTCCACCTGTTATTCTTATTTTTTCAACCCCAAGTGATACGAAAACCTTACTTAAACGGGTTAGCTCTTCAAAACTTAATAACTGGTTCTGAGGTAAGAATGGGTAATCTGGTCCGAATATTTCAGCCGGCATACAGTATTGGCACCTAAAGTTACACTTGTCGGTCACAGATAATCTCAAATCACGGAGTGGACGGTTCAATTGATCTTTTGGTTTTTGGTGCTCCATCTTCCACTCTCCCCTCACCTTTTCCATCAGTGTATCATATGATAAAGCCCATTGTCTTTAACCAAGCCTGTAATAAAAAAGACGACCCGATAGTAAACTACCGGGCCGTCTTCTTTTAATATAGATTTAACTTAAACAATTACTGAGCTGATCCACCAAGTTGTTGCTCAGCCACTTGTACTAAGCGTTTTGTAATTTCTCCACCTACTGAACCGTTAGCACGAGAAGTTGTGTCGGCTCCTAGTTGTACACCGAACTCTTGAGCAATCTCAAACTTCATTTGGTCTAGAGCTTGAGATACTCCTGGTACTAGTAATTGGTTGCTGTTGTTGCTTCTGTTTTGTTGTGCCATGACAATAATTCCTCCTTATTCTCACTTTTTTCAAGCCAGTTGTTTACTATCCATGTTGTGTAAACACCTGACCCCCACTGATTAGTGGATTCTTAATATTTGATATCGAAGGAGGTTTTATTCATTGATCCATTAAAAAATTTTAAATGAGAACGATAGGAGGAATATTTAGACTAGCAAAGACGTGTCATTCAGCTTTTTTTAAGCGTGGAATAAATTTATGATTTGTGACTCTAAATCCTTCGTTGGCTATGTTGGTCAAAACTTCATCAACATTGTCCGCTTGTACTTTGACAATAATACGTTCTAAATTAGCGACAGACAAATCAAATTGAACGATACTAACGATGTTAGAGCCTGTATCCGATATGGCTTTAGCTAACCTGGCCAGTTGTCCTTTCACGTCAATGGCTACGACCTCAATCAGATAGCCATCTTGGTTATAACCAAAAGCAGACTCAAACGCTTCAAATATTTTATTTCTTGTTACGATGCCTAGAAAACGGTGATCTTGATCTAGGACAGGTAAAAAATGAATATCCATCTTCTCCATTTTTAGAATCACTTCAATAAAATCTGTGTGTTTCTCTATAGATTGTATCTTATAGCTCACGAGGGGGCGAATTTCAGCTTTAAGGAATTCGTCCTTTTCGACTTCGTTATAGAAAAACGCCTCATACAGCTTTACTTCGTGAATCACACCTACAAAATGATTCTGTTCACTGACAACGGGTAATGTCTTATAGGAACCTTTTTGCATGAGTTCTAAGGTATGTTGCACTGAATCGCCTTCTTTGACGAAATCAAGCTTACTCAGTGGCACCATATACACCGTGGCATTCATGGAACTCTCCTCCTTTTTCCCCTAGACTAAATTTCATTATATTAATTTTGTGTATACTTTATGTTCGATGACAAGTTCTGTTTTCCTTTTATTTTTAAAGAATATTGATAAAAAGACAGGTGAGACACCAATATAGGTGAAATTGACATTATTCAATACAACTCCAGTGTATGAATTAAGTTTATTAAACATACGATACGCACATATGACATATTGATAAAGTGTAAGCTTGTATCATGAATAAGGGGGGACCTTATGCCTAACATTTCTCGTCTACGAACATATCTTCGTCATATACCAAAAGAGGACAACAATTTTCTGCTCCATCGTTATGTATTGATCATCCTTCTGATGACTTATAGTGCCATGGCTCTAATGGGTTTATCCCCTATTCAGGCACAAGAAATAACATCACGTGCAACAGAAACAAGTCAGAACACCGCTCTTATAAAAGATGTTAGCGTGACAAAGGCCAAAGACAATACCTACAAAATTCGTGGATGGGTCAGTGCTGATGTTCACACGCTCTACTACACGCTTGATGATGGACATGATATTCTACTTGCTGATAAAATCACAGACTTACAACAAACGTCAAGCACTCATGAACATGATTCTGGGTATCCGTTCACTTATGAAGTTCACTTTTCAGAGAATGTAATCAATACAAGCAACTTAACGTTCAATTTGGTTTTATCTCCTTCAGAAGAGGGATTTAACTCTCCCGATCAATACGTACATGTGACAATGCCAAAATCATCACCGCAATAATTTTCTCAACCATAAAAAAAGGTTGGAACACATAATCACTGTTCCAACCTTTTTACGTATAGAGGTTTTGTTCTCTCAAAACTAGATAACCGTTGAAGAGTTTCACTTGTGAGTGTGTTGAGGTTAAGCCCTCGACCGATTAGTATTCGTCAGCTTCACGTGTCACCACGCTTCCACCTCGAACCTATCTACCTCATCATCTATAAGGGGTCTTACTACCTTGACGGTATGGGAAATCTCATCTCGAGGGGGGCTTCACGCTTAGATGCTTTCAGCGCTTATCCCTTCCACACTTAGCTACCCAGCTATGCTCCTGGCGGAACAACTGGTACACCAGCGGTGTGTCCATCCCGGTCCTCTCGTACTAAGGACAGCTCCTCTCAAATTTCCTGCGCCCGCGACAGATAGGGACCGAACTGTCTCACGACGTTCTGAACCCAGCTCGCGTACCGCTTTAATGGGCGAACAGCCCAACCCTTGGGACCTACTTCAGCCCCAGGATGCGATGAGCCGACATCGAGGTGCCAAACCTCCCCGTCGATGTGGACTCTTGGGGGAGATTAGCCTGTTATCCCCAGGGTAGCTTTTATCCGTTGAGCGATGGCCCTTCCATGCGGAACCACCGGATCACTAAGCCCGACTTTCGTCCCTGCTCGACTTGTAGGTCTCGCAGTCAAGCTCCCTTGTGCCTTTACACTCTGCGAATGATTTCCAACCATTCTGAGGGAACCTTTGGGCGCCTCCGTTACTGTTTAGGAGGCGACCGCCCCAGTCAAACTGCCCACCTGACACTGTCCTCCACCCGGATCACGGGCGTGAGTTAGAATTCCAATACCGTTAGGGTGGTATCCCACCAATGCCTCCACCGAACCTAGCGGTCCGGTTTCTCTGGCTCCCACCTATCCTGTACAAACGATACCAGAATCCAATATCAGGCTACAGTAAAGCTCCATGGGGTCTTTCCGTCTTGTCGCGGGTAACTCGCATCTTCACGAGTAGTATGATTTCACCGGGTCTCTCGTTGAGACAGTGCCCAAGTCGTTACGCCTTTCGTGCGGGTCGGAACTTACCCGACAAGGAATTTCGCTACCTTAGGACCGTTATAGTTACGGCCGCCGTTTACTGGGGCTTCGGTTCAAAGCTTCTCCTAATGGATAACTCATCCCCTTAACCTTCCAGCACCGGGCAGGCGTCAGCCCCTATACTTCGCCTTGCGGCTTCGCAGAGACCTGTGTTTTTGCTAAACAGTCGCTTGGGCCTTTTCACTGCGGCTCTCTCAGGCTATACACCCGAAAGAGCACCCCTTCTCCCGAAGTTACGGGGTCATTTTGCCGAGTTCCTTAACGAGAGTTCTCCCGAGCGCCTTAGGATTCTCTCCTCATCTACCTGTGTCGGTTTACGGTACGGGCACCTTATCGCCTCGCTAGAGGCTTTTCTTGGCAGTGTGAGATCGGGGACTTCGCTACTGCTATTTTCACTCGCCATCACAGCCCAGCCTCATGAAGCGCGGATTTGCCTACGCTTCGGCCTCACTGCTTGGACGTGCACTTCCCGTCGCACGCTCTCCCTACCCTCCTGCGTCACCCCATCACTCAGACGGCTTAAGGTGGTACAGGAATATCGACCTGTTATCCATCGTCTACGCCTTTCGGCCTCGACTTAGGTCCCGACTAACCCTGAGCGGACGAGCCTTCCTCAGGAAACCTTAGATTTTCGGCGGACAAGATTCTCACTTGTCTTTTCGCTACTCACACCGGCATTCTCACTTCTAAGCGCTCCACCAGTCCTTCCGGTCTGGCTTCAAGGCCCTTAGAACGCTCCCCTACCACAGTGTCGTCTTCACTTCCCCTTCGAAGTGATCGTTTAGCTAAAAAGCATTTAGCCAAACCCAGCCATCCCACATCTTAAAAAAAACATAAATGTTGGGTTTGGCGAATGTGCCTTCACTATATTGCCTTCAAAGAAGTAGTGAAGACGACACGATCCATAGCTTCGGTGGTATGTTTAGCCCCGGTACATTTTCGGCGCAGAGTCACTCGACCAGTGAGCTATTACGCACTCTTTAAATGATGGCTGCTTCTAAGCCAACATCCTGGTTGTCTAAGCAACTCCACATCCTTTCCCACTTAACATACACTTTGGGACCTTAGCTGATGGTCTGGGCTGTTTCCCTCTCGACTACGGATCTTAGCACTCGCAGTCTGACTCCCGGATTAAAGTATCTGGCATTCGGAGTTTGACTGAATTCGGTCACCCGGTAGGGGCCCCTAGTCCAATCAGTGCTCTACCTCCAATACTCATCATCCGAGGCTAGCCCTAAAGCTATTTCGGGGAGAACCAGCTATCTCCGTGTTCGATTGGCATTTCACCCCTACCCACACCTCATCCCCGCATTTTTCAACATGCGTGGGTTCGGGCCTCCATTCAGTGTTACCTGAACTTCACCCTGGACATGGGTAGATCACACGGTTTCGGGTCTACGACGACGTACTGTACGCCCTATTCAGACTCGCTTTCGCTGCGGCTCCGTTTTCCCAACTTAACCTTGCACGTCATCGTAACTCGCCGGTTCATTCTACAAAAGGCACGCCGTCACCCATAAAACGGGCTCCGACTAATTGTAGGCACACGGTTTCAGGTTCTATTTCACTCCCCTCCCGGGGTGCTTTTCACCTTTCCCTCACGGTACTGGTTCACTATCGGTCGCTAGGGAGTATTTAGCCTTGGGAGATGGTCCTCCCGGATTCCGACGGGGTTTCACGTGTCCCGCCGTACTCAGGATCCGTCCCGGAGGGACGAAAGTTTCGGCTACGTGGCTGTTACACTCTTTGGCCAATCGTTCCAGATTGCTTCGCCTACTCTCGTCCTTTCTCACTCCAATGGAACGTCCTACAACCCCAACACGCTAGCGCGTTGGTTTGGGCTGTTCCCGTTTCGCTCGCCGCTACTCAGGGAATCGCTTTTGCTTTCTCTTCCTCAGGGTACTGAGATGTTTCAGTTCCCCTGGTCTGCCTTCTCATCTCCTATAGATTCAGAGATGGATACTACCCGATGAGGGGCAGTGGGTTTCCCCATTCGGAAATCCCCGGATCGATGCTTACTTACAGCTCCCCGAGGCATATCGGTGTTCGTCCCGTCCTTCTTCGGCTCCTAGCGCCAAGGCATTCACCGTGCGCCCTTCGTAGCTTAACCTACAAAGAGATCCTCGCACTCTCTATTGGGTATCTTGCGATACCCGGTGAAACTCTTCTTCAATGTTATCTAGTTTTCAAAGAACATAGTTTTGAGGTTATCAAAACCCTCTAAACTGAACAAAGTGTCAAATCGTGAACCGACGGCCCTTACTGGATAAAGCTATAGTCTGTAAAGACACCATATAAACGAGGTGATCCAGCCGCACCTTCCGATACGGCTACCTTGTTACGACTTCACCCCAATCCTCTGTCCCACCGTAGGCAGCTGGCTCCATAGGTTACCTCACCGACGTCGGGTGTTACAGACTCTCGTGGTGTGACGGGCGGTGTTTACAAGACCCGGGAACGTATGCACCGCGGCATGCTGAGCCGCGATTACTAGCAATTCCGACTTCATACAGGCGAGTTGCAGCCTACAATCCGAACTGAGAACAGCTTTTTGGGATTGGCTCCACCTCGCGGCTTCGCTACCCGTTGTACTGTCCATTGTAGCACGTGTGTAGCCCAGGACATAAGGGGCATGATGATTTGACGTCATCCCCACCTTCCTCCGGTTTGTCACCGGCAGTCACCTTAGAGTGCCCAACTGAATGCTGGCAACTAAGATTAAGGGTTGCGCTCGTTGCGGGACTTAACCCAACATCTCACGACACGAGCTGACGACAACCATGCACCACCTGTCACCGATGTCTCCGAAGAGAACCCTCTATCTCTAGAGGTAGCATCGGGATGTCAAGTCCTGGTAAGGTTCTTCGCGTTGCTTCGAATTAAACCACATGCTCCACTGCTTGTGCGGGTCCCCGTCAATTCCTTTGAGTTTCAGCCTTGCGGCCGTACTCCCCAGGCGGAGTGCTTATTGTGTTAACGTCGGCACTAAAGGTATCGAAACCTCTAACACCTAGCACTCATCGTTTACGGCGTGGACTACCAGGGTATCTAATCCTGTTTGATCCCCACGCTTTCGCGCCTCAGCGTCAGTTACAGGCCAGAAAGTCGCCTTCGCCACTGGTGTTCCTCCACATCTCTACGCATTTCACCGCTACACGTGGAATTCCACTTTCCTCTCCTGCACTCAAGTCCCCCAGTTTCCAATGACCCTCCACGGTTGAGCCGTGGGCTTTCACATCAGACTTAAGAGACCGCCTGCGCGCGCTTTACGCCCAATAATTCCGGACAACGCTTGCCCCCTACGTATTACCGCGGCTGCTGGCACGTAGTTAGCCGGGGCTTTCTCGTCAGGTACCGTCAAGGTACCGCCTTGTTCAAACGGTACTTGTTCTTCCCTAACAACAGAGTTTTACGATCCGAAAACCTTCATCACTCACGCGGCGTTGCTCGGTCAGGCTTTCGCCCATTGCCGAAGATTCCCTACTGCTGCCTCCCGTAGGAGTCTGGGCCGTGTCTCAGTCCCAGTGTGGCCGATCACCCTCTCAGGTCGGCTACGCATCGTTGCCTTGGTGAGCCTTTACCTCACCAACTAGCTAATGCGCCGCAGGCCCATCCGTAAGTGGTAGCCTAAGCCACCTTTCAGCTGGGGATCATGCGATCCCTAGCATCATCCGGTATTAGCCCCGGTTTCCCGGAGTTATCCCCGTCTTACGGGCAGGTTGCCTACGTGTTACTCACCCGTCCGCCGCTAGATCCACTGTCGTCCACCCGAAGGCTTCTGTCAGTTTCACTCGCTCGACTTGCATGTATTAGGCACGCCGCCAGCGTTCGTCCTGAGCCAGGATCAAACTCTCCAAATAAAATTTACGATTTGTAATCGCTTAGTTGCACTTGTGCTGATGATTCAATCAACGAAGGAATCGCTTCAAGTGCAATTAATTTGTTTCAACGGCTGATTTCTCAGCGTTGAGATCCTGTTTTGTCGGACCCATTGGTTTCCCTGCTTATGATTAACACATCTTCGTCACTCGAGCTGCGCTCAAAGGTGACTCCGAAGCGCTAATTATAAGCTGGATAAAGAATGGTATGCACGCTTGACATTGCTTTGTTCAGTTTTCAAGGTTCTGACGCCCATGGATGGACAAGCATCTGTGTTGTCACAGGACGTGATGGTGTTAGCAGATGTTCCTTTTAGTTATCAGCTAAAAATCGGTGTCGCAACAATGTGTTGCCTCATTAGCTGATATTTTGTGTTTCTTGTTGTTAAGACAACCGCGCTTTTCGCGGCGACAAAAACCATCATAACATAGCAGGTTGATGTGCGTCAACAACTTTTTTAAATTAAATTATGGTGGGCCTAAGTGGACTCGAACCACCGACCTCACGCTTATCAGGCGTGCGCTCTAACCAGCTGAGCTATAGGCCCACAATGGAGCGGGTGATGGGAATCGAACCCACGACATCAGCTTGGAAGGCTGAGGTTTTACCACTAAACTACACCCGCAAAAGCAAAGCAAGTTATAATATTGTATTTGGCGTTCTAAATAAAAGATAGCCTAAAAAATTAAAAACAAATATATGGTGCGGGTGAAGGGAGTCGAACCCCCACGCCCGAAGGCACTAGATCCTAAGTCTAGCGCGTCTGCCAGTTCCGCCACACCCGCATATATAAATGGTGAGCCATGAAGGATTCGAACCTTCGACCCTCTGATTAAAAGTCAGATGCTCTGCCAGCTGAGCTAATGGCTCACATAAATGGCTGGGCTAGCTGGATTCGAACCAGCGCATGACGGAGTCAAAGTCCGTTGCCTTACCACTTGGCTATAGCCCATCAAAAAAGTCATGGGGCGACTAGTGGGAATCGAACCCACGAGTGTCGGAGCCACAATCCGATGCGTTAACCACTTCGCCATAGCCGCCATAATGGTGGAGGGGGAGAGATTCGAACTCCCGAACCCAGAGGGAGCGGATTTACAGTCCGCCGCGTTTAGCCACTTCGCTACCCCTCCAAATAAATAAACTTGTCAAAACACTTCATGATATTAACACGGATTGACGGTGTTGTCAAAAAGTAAATATTTATGTTGTATTCGTTGAAGCGACAATGAATAATATAACATCCTCTGAAAGAAAAATCAAGGGTAAATAAAAAGAAACTTCAGCCCTTGCTAAAGTTTCTTTTAACCAAGATTTCTTACGTTTTTTCTGAGTCTTAAAGTTACTTATCCTTATCACTCACATTGAGTATATCAGGCCTCTCCCTCTTAAGTGGGACTGGAGATCTGAATAGTACTTGTAACATTGCTTTTCCATTAAAAGGGATGAACGGCCAAAGATACGGTGCATTGAGCGTTTTTGTTGAGGTCAGGGTGATCAACCAAAATAGGATTGAAACCACAAGGCCCCATATTCCGAAAAATGCACCTGCCAGTAAAAAGAATATCCTGAATAACCGATTCGCTAAACTGAGCTCATAACTCGGTGTGGCAAAAGTACTCGTAGCCGCTATCGCTACATACAGTATGACTTCATAAGAGAATAATCCCACTTCAATGGCGACTTCACCGATCAGTATTGCTGCCACTAGCCCCAACGCTGTGGCCAATGCATTAGGCGTGTGTATGGCAGCCATCCGTAATACTTCAAGCCCCACCTCAGCTATGAGAAACTGCCAGATAAGTGATACGTGTCCGACTTTTTCTGGTCCGATGAACTGCCATCGTTCAACTAGGAGTTCAGTATTCGTGGCATATATGTACCATAATGGAAGAAGAAATAAAGATGCCAGTACCGCTGCGAATCGAACCCATCTTAGGAATGCACCGACGAGTGGTTTCTGCCGATACTCTTCAGCATGCTCTAAATGCTGCCAGAACGTCGTAGGGCATATCATCACACCGGGTGTACCATCAACCACGATCAGTACGTGTCCTTCAAGAAGATGTGTACTAGCCGTATCTGGCCTCTCAGTATACCTTACAACTGGGTAGGGGTTAAGATGCCGACCAAATATATACTCTTCGATCGTCTTCTCCCCCATCGATAAGCCATCAGGTTCTATGTTCTGTAGACCTTTTTTTATTCTTTTGACTAATTCCTTGTCTACAATGCTATCAACATACGAAACGACAATATCGGTCTTGGACCGTCTCCCCACTTGCAAATAATCCATAACTAAGGAGCGATCACGTATTCTTCTACGTATAAGTGCTGTATTAAAGACTAACGTTTCAACAAAACCGTCTCTAGGTCCACGAACAACCCGCTCAGTATCTGGCTCATCTGGGGAGCGTACAGGATAAGTTCTGACATCTAATAAAATAGCCGTATCTGTATCTTCAATGATAAAAGCGGCTTGCCCTGATAACACCTGCTTAATAACATTCTCTATGTCTTGTGTTGTTTCCACTTCTATGTAAGGAATTTTCTTTTGCATCAAAACGTCTATAGGGTCATGTCTTAAATCCCTAGGTTCTAGACGACCAAGATCACGCATGATCTGTAACATCACATCATCTTTGGTAAAACCATCAACGAAGAATAAACCAAACTTACGGTCGGCATAAACGAGCTTATGATGAATCACATCAAAGCTATCGTCTACACGCAAGGCTTTCTGTAAGTACGCTATATTTTCTTCGAAGCTCTTAGACACCGGGCGTTTCGTTGCCATCACAAAACAACTCCTTCCATACTTCCCTTAGTATGCAAGGAGTTGTTTTAAATCATGCAACATCACAAAAAATGCTGTACTATAGCAGTTATTTTTAGAATTTATTCCTCTTCTTTTACTCCAAAGTAAGATTCTAAGATTTCTCTGGCTATAATTCGAGCATGAGGACTTCGTTCACCGCCAGACCACGTTTCTTGAGACTTAGGCACGACACTGGCGAAAGCAATCTGAGGGTTATCAGCTGGTGCATAACCCACAAACAATGTATTGTTGAGGTCACGATCTTCTGTTTGGGCTGTCCCCGTTTTACCGGCCACCTTCACTTTAAAGTCGGCAAAATCTGACGCTGTACCACCAGGTTCCGTCACCATTTCCATGCCTTGCTGCATCATTTCAATGTGTTCATCACTCATATCGATCCGATTTAATACTTTTGGTTCACGACGTGTGACGACTTGGCCGAGTTCATCTTCGGAAGTGGCCTCTCGACGTATCTCTTTGACCAAATACGGTTGCATGCGATACCCACCATTAGCTATGGTCGAAACATACTGTGCTAATTGTAAAGGGGTATAGTTATGATACTGTCCGATCATGTAGTCTACTAATAAGCCTGGAAGCTCTCGACTACTCTTATAACCGTCAAATTCTACGCCATTAGGCAAGTCAATCCCCGTCTCGACGCCCAAGCCGAATTGTGAAAAGTAATTATAGGCCGTATCAAAGGCTTGGCTTAAGCCCACCTCGTTGATAAGTCTTAGTCCAATTCTGAACATATAGACATTGGATGATTGCTGAATGGCTTGATAGGCATTGACCGGGCCTAAGTTTTTCCATGAACTTTTTCTAATATTTCCTATTGTTATTTCTGTATCGTTGATACGTTCAGTTTCAGTCACAAGCCCCTCATGTAATCCCATCAACGTTGTCGCCATTTTGACAGTTGAACCTGATGCGAAAGACGTTCTCCCCGCACCGACTGTGCGAACGTCGTTAGACATGCCTAATATTTCGCCTGTATGAGGGTCCATGGCCACGAAAAAAGCGTCATTGACATTATCAAAGTCTTCTTTTAGTTTCTGTATACTCTCTTCGATGGCTTGTTGTAACTCTAAGTCGATGGTAAGTACAAGGTCATTTCCTCTCTGGCCTGGTGTGAGCTCAGGTTCTCCTAAAGGACGCTGCTGACGGTCAACAGGGATCTCAATGGTGCCTTCCGTCCCTCTTAGCTGTTCTTCATAATGCTCCTCGAGGTAACTTCGACCGACCTTCTCGTTCATCCGATACCCTCTAGAGGCGTAGTACCCCCAATCTTCTGCAGAAATGTTCCCTACACTTCCTAAGAAGCTTTTGAACAGGTTATCGTAGCGATATTCTCGTTCAGGGTCAACAATGACGTCAATGCCTGGTAAGCTTTCAAGGTTTTCTTGAATTTGAGATACTTCTTTGAATGTGAGTCCTCTTTTTATGGTATGACTTAGACCCTCATTTCTAGCTAACCTCGCTTTGATATCTTCAGGTTCCATATCAATATGCTGCGCCAAGTTTTGAGCGAGTACTTCGATTTCAAGGTTATTGATATTGAAGGTTTCTGTATAGGTTAAAGTGTACACGGGGGTATTATAAACAAGTACCTCTCCGTTACGGTCCAGCATCCATCCTCGTGGTGCCTCAACAGAAATACGTTGGGCATTTTGCCTTTCCGTCATTTCTCGATACTCTTCCCCATGTACGATTTGCAGGAAACCTAATCTAAAAACTAAGGCTGAAAAGAGAACAAAAGTCACTAAAAATAATATATTTAATCTAAATGATAACGATTTGGGTGTTTTTTTCTGCTGCAAGACAACCACCTCTTAGTCATAATTTCCTCGAACGAGATATACGAGATATCCTGTCATAGGATACTTTCTCGTTCTTAAGTTTCATTCTCTTCAAGCTTAGAGATATCTCGGTTTGAACCGATGACGACCAGTAAATCCCCTTTTTTAATGATGTCTTCAGCTCGCGGGGAGATGTTCAGGTGGTCTTCAGACTTAATAGCCATGATGTTACAACCGTATTTGGCCCGAATATCTAAATCGAGAAGTGTCTTTCCAACCATCTTTTCACTGGCGATAATCTCCACTAAACTATGATCCTGGGATAGCTCTATAAATTCAAGTACATTTTCTGATATTAGATTATGGGCAAACCGAACACCCATATCCCGTTCCGGATGAATGACCTTAGTGGCGCCAATCTTGGAGAGCACCTTCTCATGATAATCATTTTGGGCCTTTACCGTGATATAGGGTACTTCTAGGTCCTTCAGTATCAGGGTTGTTAAGATGCTAGCTTGAATATTTTCTCCAATCGCAACGATGACGTGGTCAAAGTTACGGACACCTAATTCTCTTAGTGCTTGTTCATCGGTTGTATCACACCGAATCGCTTGTGTAGCAATTGAAGCAAAGTCGTTAATCCGTTCTTCCTGTATATCAATAGCTAAAACTTCATGTCCTATTTCCGCTAATGTTTGGCATATACTTCCACCAAATCGTCCTAAACCAATAACTGCAAATTGCTTCTTCAACTTATATTCATCCCCTTTACAAATATTTTACCTTTGGAAAGGGGAATTGCCAAGTAAGAAGAATGTTTAATTAAAAAAGGAAAACCCTCATAGCATGTATGGCTAAATGAGGGATTAGTCTTCCATCTTTATTTTGCGAATGAAAAAGTAAATGAGTATTTGAACATGACCCAAAAAGAGTATAAAATACGGAAGCGCTTTTTTCTCATCAAACAAGGTCATTATCAGCATAAAGAGCAGGATACTGATAATGCGCCCTATATTAACAAATATTTCTCTTCCAACAACGTATTCGATTCGCCAATCAGCGGCGTTTTTTGCTTTGCCAATAACATCATAGGTCATGGACACAAAAGGGACGATTAAGATAGGGTAAGCAATTGATGCGATTACACCGTAGATCATTAATTTTGTAAAGGTTAGGTTAAAAGCAATAATCCAAACAGCCAAACCTAATATGATAGATCCAAACAGGACAGATCTTATTCTAAACTTCTTGGAGAGAAAGCGTCCTGTGATGTAATAAAAAATAAAGGCGACTGTTGAAGTGACCAAGCTAAAAGTCCCTAAAGCCAGTTCATTACCGGCCGCAACAAATACCCAAATCGTAATCAAAAAAAGAAAGGACCCTTCTCTAAGCCCTTGGGCAAGATTGCCGAGTAGAATGCCACGCCAATTTGGCCCAATATTTTTTAAGCGAATGACATTCTTTAAAACAAATTTTCCTTCGGCTGAACGACGCTTTAGAAAAAAACTCAGAATAACAGCAATCACAAAAAAACCTAAAGATAAAGCGAATATGAGGGTGTAGCCTTTCAAGTTTTCCATCTTAGTGATAATTAATCCCGCTAAAAAAGGGCCAATCATCCCTGCAAAGGACCCTAATAAACCGAAAAAACCATTAAATATGTCTCGGGTGTCAGGCTCCGTAATCTCAAACGTCAGTACATTAAAGGCTAACCAATAAAAGCCAAACCCTATTCCTAATAAAACCCCAAGCAGTATTACAAACTTTGTGGCTAAAGTTCCAAGCAAGAGCACGACTAGATAGAATATGGAGAGAAAAAATACCCCTAACCTTAACACAATGATGCGGTCGACCTGTTTCGCCCACCGCCCAGCGATTATAAAAACTAATGGCTGGGCAATGACAATGAAAAGGTTAAACAATGCAATCGTGATGTAATCATTTTGTTGTTTCCATATATAGACGTTCACAAACGTATTAGATAATGCGGTGCTGAGTGCATATAACCCCCCGATAAAAAGCAGTAATTTTAATTCTCTGCTTATTTCAACGTTCCCGAAGAAAAATTTGTGTAGGGTATGTGTTTGCATTTTACGATGGTGCATGCTTTCTCTCCTTTCCCGAAGAGTCAGCTTTATTTTCTCCAATCCTCCCCCTTTTCTATGCAAATAAAAAGACCCGAGGCAGGGCCTCAAGTCTTTTAATACGGTGAAAAAGAAAAGTTATTTTAAGGAAATTATTTTTCTAGGGTTTTCGTTTTAAAGCGAGCTTACTTCGCTGCTTCAAATCGCTTGTTTACTTCATCCCAGTTAATCACGTTAAAGAAAGCAGACACGTAATCAGGGCGCTTGTTCTGATATTTTAGGTAATAGGCGTGTTCCCAAACATCAACGCCTAGTAAAGGTGTCTTGCCTTCAGTAAGTGGGTTGTCTTGGTTTGGTGTGCTAGTGACTTCTAGCTCTCCATTGTTAACGACAAGCCACGCCCAGCCGCTACCAAAACGAGTAAGGGCAGCATTTTTAAATTCTTCTTTGAATTTATCGTAGCTACCGAACTTCTTGTTAATGGCTTCTCCAATAGCACCAGTAGGCTCTCCGCCTCCATTAGGGCTCATGATCTGCCAGAACAATGTATGGTTTGCGTGTCCGCCACCGTTGTTGCGAACAGCACCACGAATCGCTTCAGGTACTGCATTTAAATCTTTAACTAAATCTTCAACAGACTTGCTTTGAAGATCTGCATAGTCGCTTAAAGCGTCGTTTAGCTTGTTAACATAAGTAGCATGGTGTTTGCCATGGTGAATTTCCATTGTTTGTGCATCAATGTGAGGTTCTAGTGCGTCATGAGCATAAGGTAAAGCTGGTAGTTCATGTTTTGCCATCTCTACATTCCTCCTATGTATTTTATATTATTGATCCTACCTGGGAGTCATATCCCAGCCATTGACAATAGACACAACAGGTGGCATCCATAATTCTCCATCCCCTGTTGTAATTCTATTATAACGATAAGATCAATGTTTATCAACATTTTCTAAACATAAATGTTTAATAACTTTATTCATCTGTTTGTTCATCCTCTATCAGTTGAACGAGTATACGGGTACCGTTGACTTCACTGACTTTTAGTCTGGACCCTTTCTTAATCCATGTACCCTGAGTCACAGCACTATATGTTTTTCCTCCGACCTTAACCGTCCCACTTGGTCGAAAATCTGTTAGGGCCTCTCCCTCTAACCCAATAAGTTGTTTATATTCATCAGATAGTGAGTTATACCCTTCCTCACTTGATAAAGTATCCTTGAGGACAAGCTTTGACCACAAATCTCTTCTTGGGAAAAATTTTAAGAAGAGTAAAGCACTTGCTGTTCCAAATATAAAAGCAAACACAATCACCACACCGTAGAGAATAGTCGGTGAAGGTATAGCTAAAGACATTAACATCACGATTAAACCTAATCCACCCAAGGTTCCGTCGCCAATAAACTTACCATCTAATACCACGAGTGATATCCCTATTATGAATGTAAGCACCATCCATAAGGCCATTCCTTCTTGTATATGTACCATAAAATATGAACTAATCAGTGTAAAGCCGAGTAAACCGAAAATAAAACGCCCTTTGACGAGAACTTCAGCAAATAGGAATAGTGCGCCGAGTAAAACAATTAAGAAACCACCTGCAGGTAACATAATAAACTCAGTTAGAAAATCCATCAATACCCCTCCTTCCCTTTTATTATACTAATACGCTATCGTTTAATAAATGTTTCAATGAAATACTTGTGTCAATCATTAAAAAACCTCTTCTAAACCATTAACCTGCTGGTTCAAAAGAGGTCTTCCCTGTAATCTGAGGCCTATAAATAAGACCTGTTTTCCCATCAACATTAGTCGGTTTATCGGCTAAGAACTAATTCTTTTTGCTCCAAGGTACGTCTTTCTCCAATAACTTGATTTGGCTGCATTGAGTACATGAACACCACGGTTAGGGGTGGCATGGATGATGTATCCTTTCCCCACGTAGATACCTACATGTCCGACTATATTGTCACTGCTATATCTTCCTGGCCAGTTAAAGAACACAAGGTCCCCTCTTTTTAATTCTGAGACTGGGACATATCGACCTTGTTTGGCTTGTTGTCTCGAAGTTCGAGGAATGTAAATCCCGTTGGCCCCAAAGGCGTATTGGGTTAAGGAAGAACAATCAAATTCGGATGTATTGCCTGTTTTTGCACCAAAATCATAAGGCTTTCCACGATACTTGTACGCCGTTCTGACAACATCGTTCGCGTCTGAGCGAGACAGTACGGGTTCATCTTCCTCTTCATTTTCTAATACGTCACTAAAATCCTCGTTTCCTGGAAACCCGAATTCATCTTCCGATAATGTCGTAATGACCAATTGGTTCTCTGCTTCACTTATGTCATACTCATCGCCCATGAGTGCTTGTAAGGAAGTCACAGAAATGAAGGTTAGCCCTTGGTGGTTAAAGACGGGTTCCGGTAGTATCACGGCCTCCCCTTCAGCTTCGGCTTGATTTGAATTTTTCTCTACTCTGTAAATAATATCGGTGTAACCGGCAACAACGTCATTCTCGCGTCGACGCACTTCAAAATTTAAAGTATCGAGTACTGACTCAAATGATACATATCTTAGATTATTTTTTGTCAATGACTCTACTTCCTCAGCTGCTGAATCATCAATGACAACATCTAACTGATCCAAATCATTATTACCTTCAACCTGTTGTTCGTTCTCATCCTGGCCTTGGCCGCGTCCTTTCTGACCTTGCCCTTGACCGCCTTTCCCTTGTTGGTCTTGCTGGCCTTGTCCTTGACCACGTCCCTGTTGGCCTTGTTGACCTTGGCCTTGGCCACCTTGTCCTTGTTGACCTTGGCCACGTCCTTGTTGATTTTGTTGCTGTATAGATGGATCTTGATTTCTTTGACCTTGGCCTAAGTCATTTCCACAACCGACTAATGTCATAACCATGACTAGAAATAGACAGAAAGATCTTTTTACAAGCATATAAAAATCACCCTTTCGTAAGAACCTTTTTCAAACTCTTCTGAGTCATCTTAGGTTCTGTAAAAAAGAGTGATTTCATCCTAAAATTTTTTATGTTGTTTCTACAGTGGTTACTGCTTCACGTTCTTGTTATTTTCCTTTGAGGATTGAAGGTGAGCTTCGTTCACTTCCATGATGATTGGAATAATCATAGGCCTTCTTTGAATTTTTTTATAGATAAACGGTGCAATTTGGTCTATGACTTGTGATTTGATGTTGGCCCAACTTCTCACTTTTTGATCCATAAGGTCTTGTACCAAAGACTTAACTCTTGACTCTGTTTCTTTGATAAGGTCTGTCGATTCACGGACAAAGATAAATCCGCGTGAAATGACGTCTGGTCCTGATAATAATCGGAAGTTTTTCATGTCAATGGTCATGACAATGACAATAAGGCCATCATCGGAAAGTTTCATTCTATCACGTAGCACAATATTACCCACATCCCCCACTCCATGACCATCTACAAGAAGTGAACCGGATGGAATCTTATCTCCGAGGTATGCATTTTCTCTCGTCATATTTAACACGTCGCCATTTTCTAGTAAGAAGCAGTTATCCCCTTTCACGCCAACTTCCTGTGCAATCTCACTATGCTTGGCCAACATCCGATACTCACCATGGATGGGAATAAAATACTTCGGTTTTAGAAACTGCAACATCAGTTTTTGATCTTCCTGACTACCGTGTCCCGAAGCGTGAATATCAAAGCCCTTTCCATATATCACATCTGCACCTAAACGGAACAGTTGGTCAATGATACGGTTCACATTAAGTGTGTTCCCTGGAATAGGAGAAGAAGAGAACACGACAGTGTCATTCGGTGTCAACTGGATATGACGATGTTGCCCTCTCGCAATTCTTGCTAAGACGGCCATCTGCTCTCCCTGACTTCCCGTACAGATGATCACGAGTTTGTGGTCAGGTATACGATTAACCTCGTCCCCTTCCACTAGTGTGCCTTTAGGTACTCTTATATAGCCTAACTCCTGTCCAATCTGGAAGACTTTCTCCATACTACGTCCAAAAACGGCGATTTTACGGTTGTGGTGTACGGCTGCTTCAACGACCTGTTGGAGACGATACACATTGGAGGCAAAAGTGGCAAATAAAATTCTGCCGCTCGTTTTCTGAAATACGTCTAATAAAGAGGCACCTACTTTTTGCTCCGACCCCGTATAACCTGGACGTTCACTATTGGTACTATCAGAAAGAAGCGCGAGCACACCCTTGTCTCCTAATGCTGCTAATTTGGCGTAGTCCGTACTATTGGCTACTGGAGAAAAGTCGAATTTAAAGTCACCTGTATGAACGATCGGGCCCTCTGGTGTATGGACCACAACACCGATTGAATCAGGAATACTGTGGTTCGTCCTGAAACAGCTCACAGCCAGGTGTTTGAACTTAATCATATCCTTGTTTGTAAAAGGCAATAGCTTTGTTGATCGTAACAATCCATTTTCCTCAAGCTTAGCCCTTACAAGCCCAAGTGTTAAACGCTCTCCATACAGGGGTACGTTTATTAATTTGAGGATATAGGGTAAGCCACCAATATGATCCTCATGTCCGTGCGTTAGGAAAATGCCTTTTACTTTATGCTGATTTTCAACCAAATAATTAATATCTGGAATAATGAGATCAATCCCTGGCATGTCTTCTTCAGGGAACTTGAGCCCACTATCAATCACTACAATTTCATCTTTGTACTCAATGGCGTACATGTTTTTTCCGATCTCGTCGAGTCCGCCTAGAGCGAACACTTTCACTGTATCTTTTTTCACATTCTCAACTCCAAGTTTAAAAATTCGTCTGTTCCGTCATTATTTCTCATTATACTTTAAAACGCATCACATTTGTAGTTTTTCCATAACGCCTATATTTCTAGTTAAAGCGCACATCCGCCTCCACGCATACATATTTTTATGTAGAAGGGCTTTCAATGAAGGGAGGAATAAGATGCGAAAAACCAAAAAAAGTCGATACGGTCAACAAATAGGATTCTTACAAGGTCAATCTCCCGGTTCTTTTCCTCCAGGTCAAGGGGGACCCCCCCAATCTTTCACGGGCATGGGACCTAGGCCTCCGTTTCCAGGTCATCCTGGTGGTTCCTTCGGCGGGCCGTTTGCAGGACCTGGTGGATCAGGAGGCACTCCCCCGGGATTAGGTGGCTTATTACAGGGTCTAACGGGAGGGAGTGGTACACTAGACATCCCAGGCCTGTTGTCAAATGCCCAAAAACTGATCGGCGCAGTTAATCAAGCGGGTGAAGTAGCCAAAAATATTAGTCCCATGGTGCAACTTCTTAAAAATTTTAACCTTGAGGATTTATCTTTAGATGATGATGAAGAAGACGATACGATACAGGAGGAAGATTCCTCGGAAAGCAAAAAGAAATCACCCAAAAGAAAAAGAGCGAAAACAAATAAAAGGAAAATGAAAAAGCGTAAAAAAAGAGCAACGAAGGCCAAACGTAAAAAAGATTAATGGAGGAGATCGTTATGGGCTTTTTATTTGGAGGAGGAGCACGTCCTCGTTATCCCAACCAGTACCCAACGATGCCACAGCAACCTAATCAATATCCGCAACAATACCCACACCAAACGTTTCCTATACAACCACAATATCCAGTTTATCCACAAAATCAGCACAGTACACTTCATCCAGGTACGATGTATTACCCTGACCCTGATGCTTATCCATATCAATATGATCATAGTAATTATGGGTACCTCAATCCTATGTGGAACTACCAACAATATAACCCTTATCAGCAGATGCCCATTCCTCATCAACCATACATCTACGAAGATCCCACAACGGAATACAGATATCCGGAGTATGTTGGGAAGCAAAAATGTATTGAAAAATAAAACATAATAAGATAATTGCGTTAAAAAAAAGGCGTACACCCATAAGATGGTATACGCCCTTTTTTTATATTACGTGATTATAATTTACGTAACACTTCGAATAGTTCTTCGTTATCCGGTTGTTCCCCAATTGGGTGAACATCGATAAATTGGACAATACCTTCTTTATCGATGATGATAAGAGCACGTTCAGATGCACCATAAGCGGGTTCATCTTTGTTCGTGCGGAATACACCGAACTTTTCAGATACTTCTCCATGTGGATAGAAGTCCGCTAGTAATGGATAAGAAATACCACCGATAGACTTTTGCCATGCGTTATGGCTGTGTACACTGTCAACGCTAATACCCAAAACTTGGGTATCATACTCTTCAAAACGAGGAAGATCGTCCTCGTATGAAGGCATTTGCGCTCCTCAGACAGGTGTCCAATCTAGTGGATAGAATGCGATAAATACGTTTTTCTTGCCTTGGTAATCAGACAATGAAACGGTACGATCGCCAGTGGCTTGTAGTGTAAAGTCAGGCGCTTTGTCGCCAACTTTTAGTGTTCTTGTTTCTGTTGCACCTTTTGGCATCGTATACCTCCTCCTTTTGCTTGAGTATGTAAGACGAGGTTTGGGCTCGTCTATTTAAATATTATACTATGCTCATAGCAAATTACAAACATTTAGCTTATAAAATTTATTATATACTAATTTTAAAAATGTACTCAATATTCAAACAACGTAAAAAGGTGATTCAAACAAAGTAGAAAAGGTTAATCAAAGTTTAACCCATAGGCTACTATGAGACGATGCTTGACCCATCGCCTGTTGATCAAGGATAATAGTATGAGGTAGATTTGGGAGGGTGCACATGGATACAACATATATACATTTGATCGGTCAGCCTTTTAGTCGGTTGCAACAAACTATGAGCTATCCCCCTATAAATGAGCACTCGTTTACGTCACGTGATTATGCTCACATTCGTTCATTGTTATCATCCGTGCCATCTGACACTCAAAGGTTATTTAAAAAGTTATGTCGCTTAATTAAACATGGCTCCATAGATGAAATAACAGAGCATCGACATGGGCTTACCGTAACGTTATGCGTGTGCCACAAGAGGGAACAATATAACATTGAGATGTACTTGTCCTATCATAAATGGGCATGGCAGTTTAAGGCTATTCATTTTACAGGTAAGCAACTCATTCCTACACAGCAACGCGTGCTGACTTATGCTACACTGGTGTTTTGTACACTTCTTCTCATATGGTTATGGTCAAATGACTCAATCATACACACTTTTCATGGTGAACAGGTTATAGGTTATGATGACAGCGAACGCGACCAACCAAACGTGACTAACCATGACGAAAAGAGCCCCCCTAATCAGGAAGACACTGAGAATGAAAATGTTTGGCAGAGTCAGCTGCCTGAGTTTTTACATACATATACACATAGGCAAGCACGTGTCGTTGAAAACTCATCTTCTATGGATGGGAAAGAAAAAGAAAACCTCGAACATGAACGCCACACAACCCACAACAGGGCCAATGGCATTCAGATTACGATACTACCTGGTATGAACAGTCAGGAAGTAGCTGAGCTTTTAGCAGAAAAAGGATTAGCCAGAAGTGTTGAAGAGATACAGGAGCTCTTTATTACATTACAAGTCCAAGATAAAATAAGGGTAGGTACTTATACATTTGAAGAAACAGAGACCTATATGGACATTATCGAGCGCTTACAAGAAGGACAATAGTCTTAACAGTAACGTATAAGCGAAAGGATGAAGGTTATGAAGATTCTAGCTATTACTGGAAGCATGAATACGGAGTCAAAGACAAAACTCGCAACGGATATCGTGGTTAACGCCGCAAAGCAAGAAGACGTGCAGGTGGAGCACATCCATTTGGCGCATTTCCCTTTACCCGTCTTCGACTGCCGCGATGATCGGGCAACTTATCCTGAAAACGTCCATACCTTTACTCGTAAGGTGGATGAAGCCGATGGTCTTATTTTAGCGTCACCTGAGTATCACGGAAGTATATCTGGCGCTCTAAAGAATGCTTTAGATTTTATTGATGGTAGAAACATGGAAGGTAAGGTTGTCGCTATTTTAGGAGCTGCAGGTGGGGGCTTTGGTGCAACGAATACCGTTAATACACTTCAGCAAATTTGTCGAAATCTGCATGCATGGCCGCTGCCTTCGAGTCCGAGTGTGCCAAGATCTTATG
>NZ_JAERVL010000026.1 GCF_016745835.1 Caldalkalibacillus salinus
GGCTTTGGTGCAACGAATACCGTTAATACACTTCAGCAAATTTGTCGAAATCTGCATGCATGGCCGCTGCCTTCGAGTCCGAGTGTGCCAAGATCTTATGCTGCCTTTACTGAGGACGGACAACTGAAGGATGAAAAACTTCAGCAACGATTGGAAACACTGGGTCATCACCTGGTGAAGGAGCTACGCATCCGCGCTAATGCTGAACTTTAGGCCATTTCTCCCTCCTTGCTTTTAACATAGGGGTAAAGAGGGGATAAATATGATAAAAGGTTGACTAAAATAACCAATCCCGATGAGCTAGATATTAGGCTCATCGGGATTTTTTTGATTTCCTATGCTTTATGCTTTGGTGTCATCTTTTTGTTTGATCGTATCCTTCTCTAGGGATTTCATTGACCTTATTCTTAGAATGCTCAATCTCTCCGTCAATGGTTCCTTCCCTATAAGAGTCAAGCATTTGGGCATATGTGGACATGAGAGCGCCTGACACGTATTTATTCGTCCCTGCTTCCGAGTGTACATCCTCCTGCTCATATTCTTGGGCGAACTCTGTATCTGCATTTCCTACAACGGCGTTATAAGCCTCCATCAATGAGCGACTGTTGTACTTTTGTGCGGCGTATTTCTCTCCTTCTTCATTGTGACGCTTTGGCATAAAACAACACATCCCCTTCTTTGACTTTACCTTAGTATAAGCAGAAGGGGATGTGTCTCATTCACGTTTTTAAATATTTTTATTTCGTTTACTTGTTAATGGCGTGAATTGCTTGTCCTAGAGCAGCTTCAGCCGCCTCCATTGTAATTTCTCCTAAAGTCGGATGCGCATGGATGGTGAGACTGACATCTTCAAGATGTGCGCCCATTTCGATGGCAAGAGCCATCTCGGCGATAAGATTGGACGCTTCCACTCCCACGATCTGAGCCCCGATCAGAATACCTGTGTCTTTATCGGCAACAACTTTCACAAAGCCATCACCAGCGTTTAGTGAAAGGGCACGACCGTTCGCCGCAAATGCGAACTTACCGACTTGGACATTATATCCGTCTTTTTTAGCCTCTTGCTCGTTAAGTCCCACACTGGCAATTTCTGGTTCAGAGAAGACAACGGAAGGGATCACTTTATAATCCACTGCACTCTTCTCACCCGCAATTGCTTCTGCCGCTACTTTGGCTTCATATGAAGCTTTATGTGCTAGCGCTGGACCGTCAACAATATCTCCGATAGCGAAGATATTCTCAACACTTGTGCGGCACTGGTGATCTACTTCAATAATACCTTTGTCACTTACTTTTACGCCAGTGGCATCAAGTCCTAACTCATCTGTGCTTGGCTTACGTCCAACTGTCACTAACAAGTAGTCAGCTGTAATGGATTTTTCTTCATCATTCACAGCGTATGTGACCGTGACATCATTTTCAGTTTGCTCGGCAGATTTTGCCATCGCTTTGGTGACCACTTCAACACCGGACTTTTTCAGATTCTTGGCCACCGGTTGAACCGTTTGTTTTTCAAAGAGCGGTAGAATTTGATCTGCCCCTTCTAAAATCGTCACTTTCGTCCCGAACTTAGCGAAGGTTTGACCTAATTCAACACCGATGTAGCCACCACCGATGACCACCATGCTCTTAGGAATTTCATCTAGTGCTAGTGCTTCTGTAGATGAAAGGATACGATCGCCATAAGGGAACGGTTTGAGTTCAATTGCTTCGGACCCTGTGGCAATGATACAATGCTCGAATTTGTAGCGGTTAGCTTCATAACCGTTAAGCACACGAACTTCATTATCGTTGACAAACAGAGCTTCCCCTTTAACAATCTCGACGTTGTTTCCTTTGAGCAGACCTTCAACACCACCGGTCAGTTTGTTAACAACGCTCTGTTTCCATTCTTGAACTTTCTTGAAGTTTACTTCTACTTCTTTCGCTACAATGCCCATATCGTCATCCTTGGAGTGACTCATTTCTTCATAGCGATGTGCGGCAGAGATCAGTGCCTTTGAAGGGATACATCCCCGGTTCAGACATACGCCACCAAGTTCTCCTTTGTCTACGATGGTCACTTTTTTACCCAATTGGGCAGCACGGATGGCTGCAACGTAGCCACCCGGTCCTGCACCAATCACCAGTACATCAATTTCTGTTGTAAATTCTCCAACTACCATGTTATACCTCCAAAATTAAAAGTTGAGGATCTTCTAGGAGCTTCTTAATATAGTTAACAAAATACTGGGCTGTTGCTCCATCAATGATACGATGGTCGAAGCTTAGAGACAGGTTCATCACTGGTGCCACTGTGACCTCACCGTCTTTGACGACTGGCTTCTCTGCAATTTTACCCGTACCTAGGATTGCAACTTCAGGATGGTTAATGACTGGAGTAAAGAACATACCCCCAGCAGATCCAATGTTAGTGATGGATATGGTACTTCCTTTCAGCTCATTAGGTGATAGTTTGCCTTCACGTCCGCGAGTCGCTTTATCGATAATCTCGTCAGCGATCATCCACATGCTCTTACGGTCCGCATTTTCGATGACGGGTACCATTAATCCTTGGTCCGTATCTGTTGCGATCCCTACGTTATAGTAATGCTTATAAACGATTTCTTCGTTATCATCGTCTAATGTCGCATTAAGAACAGGGAATTCACGACAAGCGGCAACTAACGCCTTAACGATAAACGGCAAGTAAGTAAGTTTTGTTCCTTTTTGTTCCGCTAATGGCTTCGCTTCTTTTCTCAATGCTACAAGCTTCGTCACATCCACTTCGTCCATGATGGTCACGTGTGGGGCTGTGTACTTAGATTTAACCATTGCTTTAGAAATCGCTTTGCGGATACCTTTGAGTGGTACACGTTCTTCATGACGCTCGCCTTCCGCCACTTGAGGCTTGCTTGGTGCTGTTGCAGCTTTTTCTTCAGTCTCTTGTGCTGGCGCAGCTTGTTGTGCTTCTCCACCACCATCGATAAAGCCTTGGACGTCTTCCCTTGTAATTCTACCATTCGGGCCTGTCGCAGTCACCTCTGCAATGTTAACGCCGTTCTCACGTGCAAACTTTCTTACGCTAGGCGTTGCCAGTACTTCTTTGTTAGGCACGGGTACTTCATCCGTAGCAGGTTGTTCTTTGGCTGGCTCTTCTTTTTTAGGCTCTTCAGCTGGTTTAGCTTCTTCTTTTGGTGCTTCTTTTGGCTCTTCTTGCTCAGCGCCGTCGTTGGCAGTGTCCTCTTTTGCATGCTCTGGGACTTCTCCTTCGACTTCAATTTTAAGCAGGGCGTCGTCAACGACTTTTACTTCTCCTTCATCTGCTAAAATCTCTTTAACCGTACCGTTAACTGGAGAAGGCACTTCAACAACAGCTTTGTCATTTTGTACTTCAACAATCAGTTGATCCTCTTCAATAGAGTCTCCAGGCTCTACAAGCCATTTTACAATTTCGCCTTCGTGAATACCTTCACCTAACTCTGGAAGTTTAAATTCATAGATTGCCACGGCTTATCCTCCTTTTGCTTGTCATCTTTATGTCTTTTAAAAGTCAAGTACTTCGTTAATCGCTTTGTTGACTCTCTTCGGATCTGGGAGCCACTCATCTTCGATTGCTGCAAAAGCAAAAACAGTGTCTGGTGCGGTTACACGGAGCACAGGTGCTTCTAAGTGTAGGATCGCTTTTTCATTGATCTGAGTGATGATTTCTGGTGCGACACCAGCTTTGTTTTGTGCCTCTTGTACGACGATCGCACGGTTCGTCTTTTTGATAGACTCAACGACCGTGTCGATGTCAATGGGACTAACAGTACGAAGGTCAATCACTTCGACTGACACGCCTCTCTCTTTTTCCGCCTGTTCTGCTGCTTTGAGGGATGTATGTACCATCGCACCATAAGTGACGATTGTCACATCACTTCCTTCACGCACAACATTGGCTTTACCTAGAGGAATTGTATATTCTCCTTCAGGTACCTCACCACGGAACGAGCGATATAGTTTCATATGCTCAAGGAAGACAACCGGATCGTTGTCTCTGATCGCCGAAACGAGCAACCCTTTTGCATCATAAGGGTTAGATGGGATGACAACCTTTAGTCCTGGAGATTGTGCCATCAAACCTTCTAAGCTATCTGCGTGTAGTTCAGGCGTTTTTACGCCTCCACCAAACGGTGCACGGAACACAACCGGGCTATTGTAACGTCCTCCAGAACGGTAACGCATACGCGCTGCTTGGCCAACGATAGAGTCCATGACTTCAAAAACAAATCCGAAGAATTGAATTTCTGCGACTGGACGGTAGCCAGTGAGACCGAGACCGATCGCTAAACCGCCAATACCTGACTCCGCTAACGGAGTATCAAACACTCTTTCTTCACCAAATTCTTTTTGAAGCCCGTCTGTGGCACGAAACACGCCGCCGTTATGACCAACGTCTTCACCAAAGACAAGCACACTCGGGTCATTTTCTAACTCGACTTTCATTGCATCTGTGATTGCTTGTATCATCGTCATTTGTGCCATCTTCTATTCCTCCGTTCCAAACCATTCTTTCTGTTCTTCAAGATGATCAGGTGTCTTTTCAAACATCGTGTCGATTAAACCAGGAACTGTCATTTTCTCGATCTCATCAGCTTTCTTAATTGCAGCCGAGATGTCTTCTTTCGCTTCTTCCATCACCTTGTTCTCATCTTCTTCAGACCAGATACCTTTGGCTTCTAGATATTTTCTAAAGCGGACAATTGGATCGTTGTTCTCCCATTCAGTTGCTTCTTCATTGGTACGGTATCTCGTTGGGTCATCTCCAGCCATCGTATGTGGACCATAACGATAAGTTAAGCTCTCGATTAGGGCTGGACCTTCACCGTTACGTGCTTTTTCCGCTACTTTATTGGCAACAGCGTATACGGCAAGCACATCCATACCGTCTACTTGATACCCTGGGATACCAGCAGCTACTGCTTTTTGAGCTAGTGTGTCAGCTGCCGTTTGCTTCTCAATAGGGACCGAGATCGCATAACGGTTATTTTGAACAATAAAAATAGCTGGTGCTTGATAAGCTCCCGCAAAGTTAACACCTTCGTAGAAGTCCCCTTGAGATGTACCTCCGTCACCTATGTACGTTAGGGCTACTCTTTTTTCTCCGTTAAGCTTAAATCCATACGCTACACCCGTTGTTTGAATGATTTGGGCCCCGATGATGATTTGTGGCATCAATACATTCACATCTTCTGGGATCTTCCCGCCCGTCTGATGTCCTCTAGAGTATAGGAATGCTTGATATAACGGAAGACCGTGCCATACGATTTGAGGTATATCACGGTAGCTCGGTAACAAGAAGTCCTCTTTGTTCATAGCAAAATGAGAACCAATCATGGTTGCTTCTTGCCCAGCAACAGGCGCATAGAATCCTAGGCGGCCTTGGCGATTTAAACTAATCGCACGTTGATCCCATACTCTTGTGTATACCATGCGTGTCATTATCTCTCTTAATTGGTCATCGCTTAGATCCGGTTCTAAATCCTTAGATACAATGTTGCCATCTGGATCTAGCACTTGAATCGTCTCTTGCTCTTCAGCACGAATTGCTTCTAGATTTGTGCTCATCACATATCACCTCTCTGTAAATATACATACCTAATAGTATTCTTATCTAAACATTGGAAATCATGTATTGAATCGTTTAGAATATGGGATAACATTTATATATATTAAAGGAGTTATAAAAAATGAGCAAGCCTGAATATCTAAAACGGACAATAAACAAAGAGAACATCAGTAGTGAATACCTCAATGAGGAGCGTTCTGTCAGGGTTTATCTACCGCCCGGTTATAACGACCTTGTCTCTTATCCTGTAGTGTATGCGCAAGATGGACAGGATATTTTTATGTATGGTCGTATTGCGACTCTGGCTAATGAACTCATTCTTGATCACGGCGTCGACCCGTTCATCATCGTGGGCATCGATGTTGATAAAAAACATCGTACAAGTGAATATTCAACAAACGGCGAAAAAAGTGAAGCTTATAGATCCTTTGTGGTGAAGGAGCTTATTCCTTTTATAGAGGCACATTACCCTGTAAAGGATAGCATTGGTCATCGTGTCCTTATAGGAGATTCTCTTGGGGGCACTGTATCCCTTGATCTTGCTATGGATAACCCAGACTTTTTCTCTAAAGTCATAAGCTTATCTGGTGCTTATTTTGAACCAACAACAGAAAAGTTGTCAAACAAAAAGACTTTGGAGCATTTAGATTTATGGATGCTGGTAGGCACACTTGAAACAGCAGTGGACACTTCTATGGGAACACTCGACTTTTTAGAGTGGAATAGAAAAACGAGGGCAACACTTGAGGAAAAAGGGGCTAAAGTCTTTTACAAAGAAGAAGAGGGAGACCATATTTGGGGATTTTGGCAAAAAGAATTACCTGAAGCTATAAAGTATTACTTTAAACCTTCTTTTTATTAGATTTGTTATTAAGTTTAATGCTGTTCTGATACAGTTGGTGTAATCAATGTGACCCTTATGAGTGCTTATGTGTTGTAGCACAGTTTATCATACAGGCTTTTGTAGACTAGATTCGTTGGATAGCCGTTCTTAAAAGCTAAACGAATGAGAACATATTAGATGATATATTGAATCGGGCGTAGCCTTTGGGAAGATAATGTTGTCAAACCCTTTAAAAGGCTGCGCTTCTTTTATGTCTATTTCTATTTAAAAATCGTTTTTCTTCCTTATTATATAGTAGGGTCAGGTCCGAATTATACAGGAGGTTTTATCAACAAAAAAGAGAGGACCTTGTAAACAGATCCTCTCTCCACATTTCATTGGTATATATTTTATATATGTAATGTATTTATATGCTGTTTAATGGAGCGGGTGATGGGAATCGAACCCACGACATCAGCTT